>JABFSP010000409.1 GCA_013140565.1 Ignavibacteria bacterium | reverse complement strand
TCGGGAAATTGTATCCGTTAGATGAGGCTCTTGGAGGGGGTATAGCATATTCTAGGATATTTAATTGCGCGAGGGTTCATGGAATAGATCCAGACGTTTATGATTTTATTCCAATACAAGAGAATGCTATCCTCAATTACAATAAATTTGTTAGAAACTCATTATTGAGTATATCAGTTATTGTAAAATTGGATTCCGACATAAATTATAAATTATGGGAAAAATTAACTATTTCGAATCAAAATTTTTTAATAACTGCAATAAACTATATTTCATTACATGATAGAAAAACAGAATTAGAAATAGTTAAAATTTGATAATTTTAATATTACTTAATTTGATGAAGCAAGGCGTAGCATTTCCTCTACTAGCTTGAATCAAAATTTTCAAATTATAATTATTAGAACCAGTAGTTGAAATTGAGTGGTTAGTATTTAATTTTGAAATGTGATTATTTACAGAATCAATAAAAAAATTTGTGCTATCAAATGCTATTATTCGATATAAAGCAAATGTTGAAATAGAATCCGCATTGGTTGAACAATTAAATGTAACCTTTACGTTTGGGGCATTAGTAATAACAATATTAGTATCTTTAGCTTCGATATTACTTGTCAAATAGATACTCAAACTATCCATTGAAAATATCACAGTCTCGCCATTACCATTGTTGTTTGAGTTGGTAGTGTTATCATCGCCACAGCCGTAGATGTAAATTGTAAAAAGAGCAAAGAGTATAAGCAGATATTTCATAAGTAATTTATGTTTGTTTTCAGCAAAAATAAGTGTTTCATCCAACAGATTCAATTAAAATTTCCTTTTCAATAGAAAATCAACAATATGAGCATAATTAACGGATATTCAGAGCCTGTTGTGCGGATCTTTGATCCCGGGAGTCCGGGCACTGCCGAAGAGACAATTACACTGCCATTAACAAACAGCCTGGGACTCACAGAGTCATATGAAGTAAAGAAGATATTCCATGAGCTGATAAGTCTGACCCCCGGCCAGCCTGATATAGTTAACGCACAGCAGATAATTGGTTATATGATAACCTTCACCCTGAATTACAGCCGGTGGATAACCGGCGAAGCGTTGTACGGCGCGGTCAAAAAGATCTTCGATGCGGCTAAGGCGGGAAGGAAGTTATTCCTGACCCCAAGAGCTGATGCGCCATGGCGTGAATTTGAAGTACTGCTTGCCAACGAGACGCTTGAGCTTGGGATAAATAAAGGCGGCAGAAAAGCCTTAACGCACAGGCTTCCTGTGCTTGTGTTCCGCTCCGCTAAGCTTGAGTCAGACCTTAAGTGGTTTCCACCGGGATACGCAGAGCCGGGCGGCGGAACGGGGTTGCCTATAGAAGGAAGCAATATGTAAGGCAAAAGTAAAAAAGCAAAAGGCAAAAAAGGAATATCAAATAACAAAAAGCAAATAACAAAAAGAACCAAACAACTCTTAACTATCAATTATAAATTATCAACTGTAAACTGTAAACTTTCAATTGTCAACTATAAAAACCATTATGAAAAAAATATTAATCGTACTCGTTTCACTTTTGACGTTTCACGTTTCACTCTTTGCACAGTTCACTTCGCTGCCTATAAGGTTAGTGAATGCAACGGGGGCTCCCTTAACCGGGCAGAGCGGGAACATTGAATTTACAAAATACCCGCACAATTACCCTGCCGATAAAATTACGGGAATTACCGTCACCGAAGTTGGCACAGCCGGCAATTACATTGCCAAAGGATTTAGCGCGTTCCAGTTCGCAAAGCTATGGCTCAGCACGGTTGAGCAGCAATGGTTCGATAGCGTATTGACGGGAAACATATTCACTTACCTTAACAGCAACTATGTAACTCTTGGTACTACGCAGACCATAACCGGCAGCAAAAACACCACGGGCAACTGGAACGCGACATCAACAGGTAACTGGCTTTACTCAGGAAGCTTAACCAGCAACACATTTTATAAACCGTACGTTATAAATTCATCTCCCTGGTACGGTGATGTTTCGCAAATGTCATCTACTTCAATGTTATTTAAAAATGCGGGTGACTCGTTATACCTTAAGCGCGAATATGTTTATTATGATGCTTCGGATAATAAGCTGTATTTCAATACCACGGGTACACTTGGTACATTTAAGATCGCCAGGCGCGGTAACGGACAATTGTTTGATATGAATTCCACAGATTTTTTCTGGTCACCAACAACAGGGCTCAACTTTAATCACGATATACTTAACAGGGATAGCATTGCCTCGAAAAATTATACTGGTATTAAGGATTCAACCTGGGCAGTACTTGGTGAACCTGTTAGCAAGTATCGTTTCTTAACACTCAAAAAACCGTTCTGGTATAACCCGCTCCCCTTCCCTGACTGGAAATGGTATTACAAGTCAGTGAGTGAAACAGGTGGGATAAATGCGCGTGATAGTTTTTCAGTTATGAATCACGCCGATATGACGTATGATGAGGTTCCTTTTGAAGTTTTTGGAGTTGAAAGCTGGAGTGATTGCGATACGGTTACGCTGCCTGTAAGGGGACTCTACACTTTTACGTATGACTGCAATGTGATATTTCCATACACTGAGGTATCAGGTATTAGTGAACGGGATTCAGTTATACTACGTGTGGTAAATGAGCTGAGCGTGGATATACCTGCATCATACACTGAATACTGGAAGGAATTTAACGACGGCTCGAGATACTATCCTGAATCCCAGCCCGTAAGTAAAACATTCACTTTATTCAACGCCGTGCCCGGCACAAAATATTACCTGCAGGTCTACGGGATACTGAATACCGCTTTGATAAATATCGCGGTAACAAAACCATCGATAACTTATACCCTGATCAGATAAAGAAAAATTAACAAAATAAATCGTTGAATATGGAAATTATAAATAACCCTTTTGTAACAGAAGCGATCAAATGGCTGATACTTTTATCAGCAGGGTTGATACTTCAGCAGCTTCGCAAAATTCTAAAGCGGCTTACACTGGTTGAGTATAAGCTGCAGGCAACGGACTATGCGCTTGAAAAAAGCTTTAAGAACGGGTATGAAATACACCGTGACGCGAAGTTAAGGGAGTTGTTGAAGTCAGATAATTTTATAAATAAGTGAAATGTGAAACGTGGAAACAGAGAATTGTATCAATAAGTAATTTAATTAAACTTTCATAAAACAACTTTACAGATAAGGAGAGTTATATGGAATCAACAACATCAACGGTTTCCGTGAACATACACAGGGAAACCGACGTACTGGCGCTTGCCCGTGCGGAAAAGAAAAAGGATTACTGGCAGAAAGTCACAAAGGGCATTCTGCCCGTACCGGCGGGTCAAGGTGTGGATTATGCCGAAGAACGGTTCATTTACTGGCTGAAGCAGGTTGATAAGTACAGGGAAAGAATTGAAAAGCATATTAAAGATTTTGAGAAGATAAAGGATCCGGTTGGATTTTTAGCGTGGATAGCGGGAGTGGTTTCTACAATTAAAGATCTGATCAATTTGATAACGAAATCTGTAAAGTGAAAAGGCATCCGTCAAAGCCGGATTTCAATCATGCTTTGCATGATTTCAAAAAAAGTAAAAAGGTAAAAAACTTAAAACTATAAATTAAAATAAAACCATTTATGCAGAACATAATAGAAG
>JABFSP010000116.1 GCA_013140565.1 Ignavibacteria bacterium | reverse complement strand
CAAATATACTTACATGTACTATGATTTGAAATAAATGTTCTTTAGCCACAACCTGAAAACCGGGTCAACAAGCTCATATTTTGAATTGACCAGGTGGATTATTTCTTTATTAATTAAAACCGAGCGTATCTTGGTAACATTACCCGATGTTCCAAGCCTGTATTTCTGTATGAGTTCCTTGGCGTAGATATCTTTTCTTTCACTTTCTATCAGCATATTAAGGAAATTTATCTGTGTATTGCTTAAAGTTTCAGCATCTTTGATGTACAGCGGGGCATTTTGTTCAATAAGCTCCGTAAGTGAGCTTTCAAATATTTCTTTTGTAACTTTCCTTTCGGTATTTATCCATACAATGTGCGCTAACTGCTGAGTGTAATAAGGCTGGCACTGAACATTATCAACTATCAGCTGCGCATGTCCGGCATCAGCACTTTTACCGGTGTTTCTGAATTGTTTTATTATATATTCAGTTAAATATGTGCTGTCTATCTTGCCAAGGTACATTACATCGCCAAACTTGTAGAAGGGCATACTCTTGCGCTCAAATAGAGTTGTCATCATGTGGGTTTGACTGCCATATAAACAGTAAACCGTATCTTTGTGATTCTGCCATGAAGCTCTCAGTCTCTTTTGGAATAACAACGGCTGGTTAAAATTTGCTATGTTCTGGAATTCATCAATGCATACGGCAATTTCGATCTTCTTCGCGCGGGCAATTTTTTCCGGCAGGTTCAGTATATCTTCAAAATCTTCGGCTTTATCCCTTAACTCAAATGTAATTTCAAAATCATTGGTCCTATCAATAGGGAAGGATACTTTTGGGGAAAGCCTTTTTAAAAACGACATTGCTGTATCTATCCATTCCCTCGGCTTTGAGGATGTTTCCTGTATTATTTTTTTTGCGAAGTATGAATAGAACTGTGCTTCATCCCTGATATTAAAGAGATCTATCATTACGGAATGTTTGTTCTTTTCTTTTTGGAATAGGGAAGCGGATTTGTTCACCAGCGAAGATTTACCCCACCTCCTTGGTGAAATAAGTATAGTGTTTACCTTGTCATCAAAATTAGCAAGCAGTCTTTTTGTTTCAAATGCGCGGTCTGTAAAATTATTTCCCTTCGCTATTTTCCCGAATGTGAACGGACTATTCATGTGCAAATATAACAATAAATTATCAACATACCAAGTGGTATGATACCAGTTGGTATGTTACTAAAGAGTATGTTATGTAAATAACTGAAATATACAGAAGTTAAAACAGGTTTAAGACAAGTGCAAAGGGTTATTTTCTGGCTAACAAAACACGAATAATCCCGGATATTCTAAGGTTTATCTTAAGCCATATCAGCAAGAGACCTTTCCCGAAATGTTTTTCAAAATATTTTGCGCAATCATCGTTCCATATTCTTATCATATTAGCCCGGTCTTTTTTAATGCTTGCGCCGTGTTCATGTATAATCACCGAAGAGGGCAGAAGCCTTATCTTAAAGCCTGCGTCATAAATTTTCCTGCACAGGTCAACATCGTTAAAGAACATCCTGAAGCGCTCATCCATATTATCAATTTTACTCAGCAGCTCACCGCGTATCATGAACGCTGCAGCCATAGGCTGCTCGATATCCTGTTGGGTGCTGTAATCCAAATATTTCGCTTTCCATGAGCCAAAGAGTTTTGTTTTGGGAAAAATGTAAGCAAGCAGGCTGAATTCAGAAAACATACGCCAGTATGTGGGGAAGTTACGCACTGAATACTGAACACTGCCATCCGGATTTTTCATGAGTGGAGCGCATGCGCCGTAAGCGGGATTTGCTTCCAGAAAATCATACATAACCTTTATACTGCTGTCATTTAATATTGTATCAGGATTCAGCAGTAAAATATATTTCCCTTTGGATAGCTTTATCCCCTGGTTTATTGCTTTGGTATATCCAAGGTTTTCGGGATTTTGTACTGTATTAAGTTTTGGGAAGTTTATTTTGTTAACAAGCGCAAAGGAATCATCCGAAGAATTATTGTCAATTATTATCAGTTCAGAATCAAGCCCATGTAATGCGCCGATTACTGAGTTAACACAATTAACAATTTCATCAGAGCTGTTCCACGTTACTACTATTACTGAAATATCTGTCATATTAAGCACAAACTTAGCAGTATGTTTCTATATATGCAATGAAATCAGAAATGTGGAGCAGATTCCAAATAACACCAATAAGACCAAATAACAATTAAATATTGTATCTGTTCTTTACAAATTCAAACCAGTTGAACTGAAATTCCAAAAATGTAACCCCCAGAGTTTGCAGAGTATTGCCGTTACTTAATATCATATCTTTTAAGTGCTGCCTGTCCCAATTCAGAACTATATATTCTGAAAGCAGGTAGCCTACTTGATAGATCTGCGTATTATTAAAGTTATTAAGCTGGCTTAAAGTCGGAGGATTATGACTTACCATGTATGGAAGCTGGTTTGGATGGATGAACTGACCTGCTTCATAAAGGGCTATAGATTCCCACAGCCAGCGCGGGTTATTACTAAAACCGGGATTAATATTCAATGTAACACAATGTGTAAATTCGTGAATTAAAACTACTAACATAAACTCATAATTTTGTTCGGGATGTTTGGGAGCAATCATATGAATCGTATCTTTTGCTGTCGCCAGACCTATTGCCCATACCGGAAGGTTTGGAACGATATACCTTACTGCATTTGCCAGGTCTTCATGAGTACTGTAAAAATGCACAATTGTTTTAGCAACAGAATCGGTCAACAGATCGCCTAAAACCCTGCTGTAATTGTTTTCTACCGAATCGGCAATTTCGTGCATATAAAGACTGTCATATGAAGTATAATAGAATGTAAAGTGACCGCTTTCATATGGATATGGAATCGGCTCCACAGGTGAAACAGTTATAACCGGAGTATCATTATTTGAACAGGACCCCAGAATTCCAAATAACAGAATGATCTGCAAAAATTTCACGAATTTTACCGGAATTTTCATATATACAGAAAGTTAAGTTAGGAGGGCGTAATTGAGTTATTTATACAAATATATATGAATAATATGCCTTTGTCTTACAATCTTATAATTCCGTAATAGAAAATTATCATTTTAGCTGTTAAATCTTCTTCTCTTATACTCAGATGGCGTCATTGAAGTATTTTTCCTGAATGCTTCGTTGAAAGTGGATATGGAATTAAAGCCTGACTCAAATGCTATTGCAGCTATAGTATAGTGCTGTTTTGCAGGATTTACTAATTCCTTCTTTATATTTTCCAATCGGTGTAAATTAATATAGTCATTGAAATTAATATTCAGCCTCTGGTTAATTGCCCGTGAAATGTGATGTCTCGGAATGTTCACAGATTTTGATAGTACATCCAGTGATAATTCAGGATTCATATACCCCTTTTCGCTTACCATATATGCATTTAGAGTTACAAGGATATTTCCAATTTCGACATCTGTTAACTGGTTATTCTGATATTTGATATATTTTGTTTCCGCAGGTTGGACTATTGTCAGGATATTTCGTTTTATAAACAGTTCAGGTTTTACTAAAGCGTTATAGCTGATCCAGTAAATCATCAGCGGCAGAAGCAAAAATGCAATGTTTGAGTTATCAAATTTTATGTTTAAAAACTCAACTTTGTAAAATAC
>JABFSP010000207.1 GCA_013140565.1 Ignavibacteria bacterium | reverse complement strand
ACCCTAACCCTCCCCGAAGGGGAGGGGATACTATTTCGTTTATTTTCTTTTAACTTTGATAACAATAATACTATAACAATAAATAAAAAAGGCAGGTCTTAAGACCTGCCCCATTAATAAAATTATGTGAATCTATTGGAGGTACTTCAATAACACTGCAAATATGATTCATCTTTTGATAAATTATTCTACCGTGAATCTGGTAAAATTAAGTTAAGTGCTATCTATTTAACCAATATTCCCGCAAGCGGGATTTCTTTTAAAATGACTTTGTCATTTCAAAATCAACATCTTCTTTGTTTCTGTAAATCCTTCTGTTTCTATCATGTAAAAATACACACCACTTGGATAATTTGAGGCATTCCAGTCAGCGTTATAAGTCCCTGCATTCAAATTCTCGTTTACAAGGGTTTCAACTTCTTTACCAAGTGAATTATATATAACAAGTTTCACAAAAGCACTGCTGGGAATTGTGAATTCAATGTTTGTAACCGGGTTGAATGGGTTGGGATAATTTTGAGATAAAGAGTATCCATCCGGAATTTCATTTGAAACAGGATTAATCCCTATAGTTCCGGGTGCAAATTTGATAGTACACATATTGTTAAATCCTCCAACATTGCTACCGCCTGTAACATAAATGTTACCTGTGGCATCTGATCCTATACTATTACCGAAATCATTATAGTTACCTGAGCCGTTATGAGTTGCACGCCACTGTGTTGTGCTTCCTGTATTTATCTTTTCTGCCAGCAGATCAAAGTATGAGCCTGCCGCTACTTTACCTGTAATGTATACATCACCGGACTGATCAACAAGTATATCGTTCACGATTTCATTCCCGCCTGTTCCGGTTATGATCTTATTCCATATTAAGGCGCCGCTGCCATTGAGTTTGGCTAGAAAACCTGTTGCGCCCATGGAGCCGCAGAAGAAGACATTTCCGGCTGCATCAACTGTGATATCCATTGCTTTACTGAAATACGGCATTTCATACTTGTAAACCCAAAGCTCCGTTCCTGAAGGGGAGTATTTTAATACTGCGATATCGGCACCCAGATCACCGACAGTATATATGTTACCGACATTATCAAGTGTTATTGCAACACCGTACTCCGTAATGCTGTTATCAGTGCCTGTATAGTGTGCTATGAACTGCAGGGCACCTGCAGAGTTATATTTTATCAGGCAGAGGTCATACCATGAAGTTATTCTGGTACTGTGCCCGAAAACATAAACGTTACCCTGTGCGTCAAGCACCATATCTCTTCCCGCGTCCTGTTCAGGATTTGTACCGGTTCCATCATGTACCGATAGCCATTGCTGCTGACCGTCAGGGGCATATTTGATTGTTACAATATCATCTGATCTTTGATCATCAATGTATGATTGACCGGTTACATATACATTGCCGGTGCCATCAACCGCAATTTTAAACGGTATATCCCTGCCCATTACATTTCCGCTGTATATTTTGACCCATTGCTGCTGCCCGATTGAATTATATTTTATGGTACAATAATCACCTGAAAAGACCTGGTTGTTATAATCTTTATTGGCAGTACCTGTAACGTAAACATTACCCTGGTTATCAACGGCAATTGAAGAGGGGCTGTCATCAAGGTTATCTGTGCCGTTATAAGTTACCATCCATTGCTGCACACCGGCAGAATTGTATTTAATTGTGCAGAAATCAGTATAGCCATTGACATATGTTTCACCGGAAATATAAACATTCCCTGAGGGGTCAACTTTCATAGCATTGGATCTTCCGCTTGTGTAATCTCTCATCCATGCAACCGGCGGAGCAGGCTGTGAATAAACAGAAACTGAAATAAGAGATGTTAAAAATCCCAAAAAAATGATTATTGCTGCTTTCATGATATTGAATCCTTTCTATCTCACCTTGAGATTATTTTTAGAAAAACTTTTTCGGCTTGATATCCCCGGTCAAATTTTCAGTTTAAATCACTTTAAACTCTCCCCGGGGATATTTTTCAAACCGCTCCTGTGAGATAGGAAACTGAAAAATATTCTGTTGTTTTTGTTCTCACAGGAATATTTTTAATTGCTTCAAATATAGGCTTCCGGTATAAAGGCGGCAAAGAAACTTTTGGAAATAATGCACCATAGAATAATATCCCTGCCGCCGGGTGAATTATACTAACTAAATGTATTACAGATAGTTATAATTGAAATGGATAGTTTTAATTGTCATATGAAAACATTAACTTTGCATTAATTATTTTACGTAATTATGATAACAAGCAAAGCAATTGACCTGGTATGTACATTCAATGAAGCTGAATTTAAAGAATTCGGTTTATTTGTATCATCACCGTTCTACAATAAAGAGGCGGTACAGGTGAAATTTTATGAAGTAATGAAAAAATACTACCCCTCATTTAGCGGTCACAGTTTTGAAAAAGAAAAAGTATTTGCGAAACTTTACCCCGGTAAAAAATATAATGATGGTGTGATGCGGAATATCCTTTCCAAAACACTTGAACTTGCGGAGAGTTACTTGACTGTAAAAAGGCAGCAGTCCAATGAATTTTCAGGCAGGGTAGCACTTATGAGGGAACTAAGTGAAAGAAAAATGATAAAGCTGTTTGAACGGTCAGAAGTGAAGGCTAAAGAAATTCTGGAAAGTTCAGCGGTAAAGGATGAGCAGTACTATTATGATAAATTTGTCCTGATATATGAAAGCAGAAGATTCCTGAGCAATAAAAAAAGTGCCCTTTACAGTTCAAATGATATGCTGAGAGAAAGCGCGGAAAATCTGACAGTTTCATTTCTGATCTCAATGCTGAGAAGTGAAACAAATATTGCAAACTCTAATCTCAGAATGTTCAAATTTGAAAAGGATACAGCGCTAAGCGAACTGGAAATTTATGCTGAAAAGGAGATAATAAAATTTCCTGAAATAACATATCTTCAGTATTATTATAATGCTTTTAAACTTGCAAGAACGCAGGATGAAAAATATTTCTATGAACTTAAATCAATAGTTTACAGTTCTTACGAACAGTTTGGGGAACAGGACAGGAGAGATATTTTTACTATCCTTACTAACTACTGTTACTATAAAGTAAACAAAGGTGAGCTTAATTTCAGGAAAGAACACTTTCTGCTGTATAAAGAAAATATTGTGCGCGGATTCTATAAAGGCAGCAGGAATTACCTGGATCACATCCAGTATTTGAACGTAGTTGTAACAGGGCTTGATGCAGGTGACAGCGCCTGGGTTGAAGAATTTATTGAGAAATACAAAGCAGAGCTTGATGATACAAACAGGGAAAATTCATATAACTTCAGCCGTGCGCTGGTGTTTTATAATAAAACCCGCTATAACGATGCACTTAATATGGCGGCAAGGGTAAAGACTGATGACCTATCATATAAACACCAGCTGAAATCTCTTTACCTGAAGATCTATTACGATATGAACGAGACAGAGCCGTTCTACAGTCACGTGGATAGTTACAGGCATTTTTTGCTGAACGAAAAACACATTCCTGAAGTAACAAGGAATGTTATTAACAGTTATGTAAATTACACCAAAAAGCTTTTTGATATTAAGAACAGGCTGGGAGAACGTGACTATGACCTGTTCAGGATAAGAAATGATATTTCAGACAGCAAAGCGATGGTGAATAAATCCTGGTTACTGGAAAGAATTGATAAAATAGAAAAAAGCCTGCGGTAGAGCGCAGGCTTAAAGAAAAGTTAACAATGTTTTATTTTGAGAGTATCATTTTCTTTGTATCGGTGAATTCACCCGCGGTTACTTTGCAGAAGTAAACGCCGCTTGTGAGTTTTGAAGCGTTAAAATCCACTTCGAATGATCCCGCACCCAGGTTTTCATTCACAAGAACTTCAACTTCTTTTCCTGTTATATCATACACTGCCATTTTTACAAAAGTAGCCTTTGCAATGCTGAATACGATCTTTGTATTGGGGTTGAACGGATTCGGGTAATTCTGTTTTAAGCTGAAGCCTTCAGGGATCTCGTTTTGCGAAGTTATGCCTGTAATATCCGCATACTTGATAACAATTACATCGCTGCCTGAAAAACCGGTAACTACTGCAGAAATATTGTTAATTAATGAAAGACCTGTAGCATCATCACTTAGATTAGAAGGGTTGTTATAAGTATGCGTACTCATTAATTGTCCGTTATGCAAATATCTCAGCATAAAGATATCATTAAACTGCCCGTATTGCTGCGAAGAACCTGTCACATATATGGTATTGGTATTGTTAATTGCAATTTTTGAAGGATAGTCTGCGCCCAATGCGGGACCTGAATATATCTTTCTCCATATTTCATTTCCGTTTATATCAAGTTTTATAGTGCAAACATCGTTTGATGAAGATGCGTTGTAGACAATTCCTGCGGCAATTACGTAACCATCATTATCAACAGTGATCGTACTTCCGTTAAACGCGGTATTGCTCCAGTACAAAGAGCCGTCTCCGATATACCTGAAAATTCCATTGTTACTTACCAGGAATACATTGCCATACCATGTTGCAACCATATCAATTCTCGAAGTGGCGCCCTCGGTTCCTGAAGTTGACCAAATTCTTGTGCCTGCTGAGTTATACTTATATACAAAGTGTTTATGATGTGTTGAGTAAGGTGAAGAATGAACCCCTCCTATATAAACATTTCCCTGGTCATCAAGCATTACTTTTGTTATTGGCGCCCTGTAGTCGCTGGATTCCCAAAGCTGGTTACCATTTTGATCAAATTTTATAAGCAGACCATTTGCAAAATCTCCGCTCGGTGATTTAAAGCCTGCAACATATATATTACCTGTTGATTCAACCGCAATTGACAGTATACCAACGTAGTTACCCGGCATATTAATACTTTTGTTAAATACTTCTGTGCCATTATAATTGATCTTCTTCAGGAATATTTCAGTATTTGAAACTCTACCTGAAACATAAATATAGTTTGAATCTTCCTGAATTGCCATTATACTCATACCGTTATATGTATTTGAGAACAGCTGCGCGCCGGTATGATTGAATTTGACCAGTTTATTTCCATTTCCTACATAAATGTTACCGGCAGGATCTGTTACTGAATGTACCCCGTTATTTGTAACAGCATTACTGATATTATTTACCCATTGCTGTGAATATTGAGCCTTTAATGATAAAGTGAAACAAGCGAATAATGTAAATAATACTGCTGCTATTAAAACGTTTTTTGTGAATGTTGTTGAAGTTTTCATTTTGGTAAATCCTTTCTTTGTTTTGTTGTTTGTTTTGTTGTTTGTTTTGTTGTTTGTTTTTTGGTGTTTCATTCAACTGCTACAAAGATAGGAAACGGATATAGCCCTGAACAAAGAGAGAAAACTGAAATTGCATTTTGGAAAGTACCATGTTTTGAAAGGGTAATATCGGTGAATTTGTGTAAAAATAGCGAAAAAACTCTGTAATCAGGGTTTTTCCAATGATAAAAAAACTGAATTGTCATAACGAAGCAACAAAAAAAGCAGGTCAAAAATCATGCTTTAGACCTGCTTTGATATGATTTGCGTTATTATGACCGGTTTATTTCAGCAATATCATTTTTTTTGTTTCAGTAAAGTCGGCAGAAGTAAGCTTGTAAAAATACACTCCGCTTGGATAGTTTGCAGCATTCCAGTCAGCCTTATATGTGCCTGGTTTTAGATCACCATTTACAAGTGATCCAACTTCTTTTCCCATTACATCATAAATTGTCAAATTAACAAATCCGGATTCGGCAATCTGAAATTCGAAATTAGTTGTTGGGTTAAACGGATTTGGGTAGTTTTGAGAGAGTGAAAATTTTTCGGGGACTTCACTGCTGATGGGTTCTATTCCTATGGGATCACCGCCTGTTGTTGTGTATAATATTTTTCCCGCTCCGCCTACGATTACTCCGTTTAGCGCTGATGTTAGCTGAACGCCAAACCATGTAATATTGCTGACAGGGGATTGTTGCTGATACCAGCTATCACCGCCGGTTGTTGTGCGCAGTATTACTGATGAATATCCAACTGCGTTGCCCGTCAAAGCATTGGCAAATGAGATACTGTTCAGGGTATTAGCAACCGGTGTAGTTTGAGGAAGCCAGCTTATGCCGCCATCAACTGTTTTTAATATTGTTCCATTTGAGCCTGAAACAAATCCGGTATTATTATCAACAAATGAAATTCCGTAAAGATCAGCGGTAGTGCCGCTGGTAAGATTACTGAATGTAGCACCTGCATCTGTTGTATAAAGCATCAGTCCATAAAAACCAAGAACAATTGCCTTATCGCCGCCAATGAATTTTACAGTGTTTAAACTTACTTGTGGTGCACCGGCAACCTGTACCCATGTCTGACCTCCGTTAGTTGTACGCAGCAGGGTTCCGACATAGCCAGAGATGAGTCCTGTATTGGCATCTTTAAAGCTCACGGAATAATACGGGATGAAGTTTGTACCGCCTTGCTGAGTCCACGAGCCTCCGGTATTTGTTGTACGCAGAATTTTCTGCGGGTAACCGACAGCGCATGCAGTATTGTTATCAATTAAATGAATGCCGCCAAGCCAGTATTGGTTATTCTGGTTTACCTGGCTCCATGTCATACCGCCGTTAACAGTTTTCAGTATTCTGCCTGCCTCGCCGCATGCCATGCCGGTGTTGATATCAGAAAATGATACACCGTAAATAATATCAGTATGACCTGAGGGTCTGACTACCCATTGAGATAAAGCTATAACCGGTAAAAAAAGGAATATTGTTAATAGTGTTTTCATTGCAAATGAGATTAGTATTTCTCACTCAAAATAATACAAAAACAATAATATTGTAAGTGAAATTTAATCAATACGTTAAAAATAGCGAAAATGACTAACAATAAATGCAAAAGGCAGGAATTTACCTGCCTTTTGCGGGGGATATGTAACTGTATTTCCTCTAATGGAGAAATAACAATCTAAAAAGCTCTACTTCACACGCCTTAGAAACAAGGTTGTAAAATAATTGCATTATTTTACTAAGATGAGTTTCATTGTTTTGCTGAATGAGTTACCATCATTAGAATTAGCGATTAGCCTGTAGAAATAAACGCCGCTTGCTAAATTAGAACCGTTGAAATCTGTTGTATAGAAACCGCTTTCCAGATCTTTTTCGATCAATGATGCGACTTCTTTTCCTGTGATATCATATACTTTCAGAGAGACTTTCGCTGTGAAAGGAATCTGGAAATCAACCTTTGAAGTTGGATTTGACGGATTCGGATAGTTCTGGAAAAGATCGGCTACATTTGGTGTACCAATAATTACATCATTTGGAGCGGTTAAATTATGATATTCAAAATTGCCGTTGAAATCAATCTGTTTTAAACGATACTGGTATTTACCTGTGTTAAGTTTCGGGTCTGAGTATTTGTAATTATGCTGCTGGTTTGTTGAACCATTTCCCTGCACAAAACCAATTTTTACCCAATTACCGTAAGCTGCTGTTACAGGATTAAAATCTCTTCTTTCAATTTCAAAACCGCTGTTGTTTATTTCTGAACAGGTTGTCCATAAAAGATCTGCCTGCCTGTTTATTACAACGGCATTAAAAGAACAAAGCTCAACCGGAAGGGGATTGCCCTGGTCAGTTAATGCGTAGTCTGAAAATGTGTTCATACCCCTGGTGGTTATTATTTCAGAACCCCAGTTCAGTTCTGATTGCCATGTACCGGTACCCGGTGTAGAAAACACTTCCCAGGTGCCGTTATACTTTGCAAGCCTGGTATTTGTTGAAGGTGTTGAAATTGTATAAGTTTCGTTTGTTCCAAAGTTTATGGAAATATTATAATCTGTTCCTGTCAGGGAACCGGTCGGGTTAACAGACCAGTATGAATTAGAATACCCGCCTCCAAGAACACCCGAATGATTTACGCCTGAATAATATTTTACATCAATAGCTGAAGGGTAGGCAGAACCGCCCGCCCCCCAGTTAATTGATACAATGACTCTGCCCCATAACGTATAATTAGATGTTACGCCGCTTCCGGGAGCATTATCAGCTGTTGCTGAAGGATTTCCCGGGGGTGTAGCTGTAAACTCGTAACTGCCTATATCACTTGTTCCGCCTGTAATAGCTGTTGGTCTTGTGTTACCGCTGTAATCTGTACCGTTTCCAGCTATAGCTATACCTTTTCCGGAGACGATCCAAGCTTCCCAATTACCTGTTTTGATAGAAAGATCACCGGTTGCAATGCTGGTGAAAAGATTTGAAGCAGAAATATCGCCTGTAGTTGTGCTCCAGGTATGTTTATCACCCAATGAAGAATCTCTCCACTGGTATATATTCTGATTTGTTGAGCCCCAGATAGCAATTCTGGAAGAATTTGGCGCGATATATACATTGTAATCCGCGGATGTTCCTGTCCAGTTGTCATATCCAACTTCGTTACCCATCGCATAATGACTTCCTGTACCGCCTGTTCTGGCATTGAAGAAAAGATTATTTCTCAGCGATGCATCTGTTGCCCAGTCTAAAAGAGGTCTATCATAAGCCCATGAATTTGCTGAACCTCCTGAAGCAGTTCCGCCGATGTAGATCGAGTTATAATAGTATAAACTCGGGAATTCAGCTTCATCGTGAATACCCTTTATTTCAACGCCGTTTGTTGAAAGATCTGTCTCATAATTACCTGATTTATCGATGGCAGTTTTTACCAGTGTTTGATCTTTCAGGTAATTCTGCAAAACTTCTTCCGAAACATATGAGTTTGATTCAGGAATAATTTCATTATTTGATTTGTCCGGACTGATGTTCCCGTTTAAGTTATCAGACAATTCTCCGTTTGTAATTGTTATCTGGTTGTTTAAAATATTCCAGCTTCCCCAGAATCCGTTGATACCCCATATCTTGGCTGCGCCGGTTGTTGAAGAATGGTTCAGGTTGAATATCCTGTTTTTTTCAAAAGTCCCTTTAGCAACATTATTGTAGTACCCAAATCCCATAACATATGAATCTGAGTTATTTGTGCCGTAAAGTCCGCTTATTGTGTTTCCTGATATTGTTTGTGAAACTGAACTTGAACCTGTGAACATTCCTATGAGTGAAGTATTATCAGGATACCTATCCGTACTGCTGCTTGCGCAGTACAAATTGGATATTGTATTATTTGTAACAGAAAGAGAAGCACTTGTGCTCCTTGACTGGTATATACCTCTTATCCTTGAATTTGCAGAGGTATTTGTTACTCTTAAGTTTGATACTGTATTGTTGCTTATTGTTGCCAGGATAGTATTGACCTGGCTGTGAATTCCTGTTAACTGAAATTCGAAGGTTGATGATGTTTGCTGAATACTGTTTGAAGTAGTTAAGCTTCCTACTGTATTGTTACTTATGCTGATCCCCGCAGTAGGGGTACCTGAAAAATAGATACTTTCAAGCCTAATTGTTTGATTATTTGTTCCAGCATAGTTGAATGAACCAACAATGTTATTTTCTATATTACCTGTACCTGTATGAATAATGCCCCTTGTTATGATATTATCAACTGTACCATTAAATGTTATTGTTATGTTTCCGTTCGATGTTGTATTCCCAATTGTATTTCCGGTAGTTGATCCGATATTTACACGACCTGATTCAACAACGATTCCCGCAAAATATGTTACACCGTTTGATGATGGTGTAGATGTAAAACTCATGTTGCCAATTGTATTACCGTTAATATTTGATGCTGTGGTTGTTCCGGAAGTCTGCATTCTGATGAAGTACATGGAATTTGACTGTGTCCCTGTTACTGTCCATGCCGTACCGCCGCAGTTAACCGCGGTTCCTCCGAGGAAGTTATTGCTGATAGTAATGTTATTTGCCGCTGATGTATTTACATGTATCATATTCCAGCTTGTAGCTGATGTTGGCGTCCTTGTTGCTGTCTGAAACATGCTGTTACCTGTAATTGTAAAGTCTGTGCTTCCGTTTAGAAGCAAAATTGCTGAACAACTCTGCGCATTCCTGTAAACGTTTGAAATTTGATTATTAGATATTGTTATATTGCTGTTGTTCCTTGCTGTAGTAGTAGTAGTTCCGTTTGAAACTATTGCATTTTGCAGAGTACCACCAGAAGCGTCTGTCATTGTGCAGTTTGAAATAGTATTGTTATCATTTCCTGTTGAACCTGTTGTTGTGCTGAAATCTATAATCCCGCTGTTTGATGCGACTCTCATTCCGTCAACTACGCAATATGTTATAGTATTAAGCGTTGCATCATTTATAAATCGGAATGTTTGTCCGCCCGTGTTAGTGTTCACAAATCTCAAATATCTGCCCGATCCTGAAAATCTTCCGTCAAATGTTACTCGGTCAGCTCCATTAAGATCGATCAGCGGCGACGCTACATTACCTGTTATAGTTTTTAATGATGCGCTTGAAGGTACTATGGTAATAGTATGAGAACCTGACCATTGATACAGCTCAACCGTTCCGGATTCAGTTATGTTGGATGTTACACTTAAAGTAACATTGCCGCTTAAACCTCTTGTATTTACTGCGTGAAAGAATCCGGCAGCATTTGAGTCGGTTAAAGTTGTGAATGTCTGTCCTGAACCCACATTATAAGTACCTGTGAGAGGCTGGGAGTTTGTATAATTTACAAGTACCATAAACAAAATGATACTTAACGCAAATCTTTTATAGAATATCATGATTCCTCCAGTATTAATGAATATATCCCCTAGATTCATATAATAGTTTTAGTTAATTAGATTTTCAAATTTAATTAATATAAACAAGTTACGTAATACCGTGTTTAGGTTAGATGATTTGATTTCTTCATAATACTTAATTTACGTGATGTAAAAACAACATGTAAGATCAAAAAATCAGAGTTTATTTAAAAATAACGTGAATATGGGGGATATATTATAATACATTGAAGAACAATCCTTTTTTGACTAATATTACAGTTAAGGAAACTATTATAGTTTGTTAGCAATTAATCTATATTAGTGCTAAAAATATGGATGAATTATCTTATCGGGAAAAAGTCATTTTAAGGTGTATTATAGAGGAATTTATACATACCGCCAATCCCATTGGGTCCAGGTATATATCCAAGACCTCTGATATAAAACTATCTCCTGCTACTATTAGAAATGTTATGAGTGACCTCGAGGATCTGAATTTTCTTACACATAATCATACATCAGGGGGCAGAGTGCCGACCGATAAAGGTTACAGGTATTTTGTAAATGAATTAATGGAAACCGAACCGCTTATTCAGAATGAAAAGGATATACTTACAACTCAACTGAACGATGGAGACATTGTGCAGGATGAAATTTACAAAGAAGTATCAAGAATACTCGGAAGGCTTTCTAAGGAAATAAGTATTGTTTCTCAGCCGTATCTCTCACAGGGTATATTCGAAAAGCTTGAACTTGTCAATCTCTCTTCAACCAAACTGCTTGTTGTGGTGTCAATTAAATCAGGGTTAATGCGCACATTATTGTTTGATGTGGAATCGGGTATTCCAAGAGATAAAATAGAGCGCGTGACCGGAATACTGAATGAAAAACTGAGCGGTTTAACTTTAACAGAAATAAGAAGTACGTTTCTTGAAAGAATTAAAGATATTCAGAATGATTCAAAAGAGATAATGAAAGTATTCATAGATTCAATTGATAAGATATTCCAGGACGAGAAAGAAGGTATGACCCTTTATATAGGCGGAACTACAGAGATACTTTCACAGCCGGAGTTTGGAGATACACAGAACTATAAAAATATAATTGAGCTAACTGATGAAAAAAATATCGTGGTTCACGTTCTGAACAATATGCCTGTTGATTCGAACGGAATTTCCATTTCAATCGGATCAGAAAACAAAGATGAAAAGCTGAAGGATTACAGTATAGTCTCATCTGAATAAATTGTAGGTGATATTAAAGGAAGAATTGCCCTTATCGGACCCAAAAGAATGAATTATTCAAAAATGGTATCAATGCTTGATTTTACATCCAGGATCATTACAGAAAGAACCTGATAAAATTATACCGGTAAAGATAAAAAATCAGTGAAATTATGATAAAGAACAAAAAAGAAAAACAGGAAAAAGTAACCGAAATCAAAATAAAAGAATCAGAAGACAGCACTGCAGAAATACCGAATGAACAGGAACCTGAAACAAATGAAGAACTGAACAGGATTGCTGAGCTTGAGAATCAGGCAGCACTGTATAAAGACCAGTATTTAAGAACTGCGGCTGAATTTGAGAATTATAAAAGAAGAACAGATGCTGAGCGCACTGAATTTTTCGCATATGCCGGCGAAAGAGTATTAAGCGATATGCTGCCGGTACTTGACGATTTTGACAGAACAATGGAATCATTTGATAAGAGCCACGATAAAGACGCGCTTAAAAAAGGAATTGACCTGGTTTACGCCAAATTCAGAAGTGTACTCGAAAAACAGGGACTCAAACCAATGAAATCTGATGGTACGCAATTTGACGTAAACCTGCATGAAGCAATTTTACAGCAGCCTGATGAGGAAAAAGAACCTGAAACAGTACTAAACACTGTTGAAAAAGGTTACTACTTAAAAGATAAAGTTTTGAGACACGCCAAGGTAGTTGTTTCATCTAAACCGGAATAAATAAGATGTCATCCAAAAGAGATTATTACGAAATATTAGGAGTCAGCAAGCAGTCAACCGAAATTGAAATTAAGACTTCATACAGGAAACTCGCAATGAAATATCACCCTGACAGAAACCCCGGGGATTCTGAAGCAGAAGCGAAATTCAAAGAAGCAGCCGAAGCTTATGAAGTTTTAAGTGACCCAAATAAGAAAGCAAGGTATGACCAGTTTGGTCATGCGGGTATGCGCGGCAGCGGATTTGACCAGGGATTTGGAAATGTAAACGATATATTTTCACATTTCAGTGATATTTTTGGCGGCGGAAGTATTTTTGATGAGATCTTCGGCTCCGGCGGACAAAGGCGTCACAGCGGCAGGCATAAACAACCCGGTATCCAGGGAAATGACCTGAAAATTAACCTGAGGCTTACACTCGAAGAAATTGCAGCCGGTGTTGAAAAAACCCTGAAGATCAAAAGACATGAAAAATGTGAACATTGCAGCGGCAGCGGCGCGAAAGCATCATCTGGAACCGCGGAATGTACAACATGTAACGGCAGCGGTGAAGTAAGAACAGTATCGCGCTCCATGTTCGGGCAGTTTGTTAATATACAGATCTGTCCCACATGCAACGGCGAAGGAAGAGTAATAAAAGAGAAGTGCCAGTTCTGCCACGGAGAAGGAAGAGAACGCAGGGAAGCAACACTTAAAGTGAACATTCCCGCTGGTGTTTCAACAGGTAATTACATTCCATTAAGAGGCGAAGGCGACTCCGGCGCCAGAGGCGGCGGTGCGGGTGACCTGATAGTATTAATAGAGGAAGCGGAACACAAATTTTTTATCCGGGAACAGGATGATGTACTCTTCGATCTTACAATAAGTATATCAGATGCTGTGCTTGGTACTGAAACAGAAATACCGGTGCTGGGTGGAACAGTAATGCTTAAAATAGATCCGGGAACACAACCCGGAAAGATACTGCGGCTGCGCGATAAGGGTATTAAACATCTGAATCATTCAGGCAAAGGTGACCAGCTTGTTCACATAAATGTATATATCCCGACAAAACTTACCAATAAAGAAAAAGAAGCATTCAAAGAACTTTCCGCATCCGAACACCTGAAACCAAAAGGTAAACATTCTGATCCAAAGTCAAAAGGATTTTTCAGTAAAGTAAAAGATTCATTTACCTGATAAGCGCGCTCCCTTATGAAGAAGTTCATAAAAAAAACAGGATTGACTTCAAAGGAACTTGGTGTAATAAGTTTTCTGCTTGTTACATTTTGTGCCGGACTGCTTGTGAAATATTCCGGCTGGAAAAAAGCCAATGAATATGATTACAGCGAAACTGATAAAAACTTCGAAAGCAGGCTGAAGAGCACTTATGAGGAATTAAAGTCTGCCCCGGGTGATAGTAACGCTAAACTAAGATCAACAGAACTAAATGCACTTGCAGATAGCCTGGGACTTGAAATTGAGAATAATGCAAAGGAAAGAAGATCGCTGAAGCCTGGAGTTAAAGTGAATATCAATACTGCTTTGGCAGCGGATCTGCTTGAGCTGCCCGGAATTGGCCAGGTAATGGCCGAAAGGATCATTGAATACCGTGAAACTAACGGTAAGTTCAGCAGCCCGGAAGAACTGAAAAAAGTGAAGGGCATTGGTGATAAAAAGTTTGATGATATTAAAAACCACATTATTACGGAATAATTTTTAAGATTGAGAAAGTTAACAAAGTATATCAAAATTGATTGATTGCGGATTTAATAACCCTTAATTTTGTAACAATTAAAGAGGAAATATTGAACAGATCATTAGGAATTGGTTTTTCAGGCAACAGGATCTATTTTACTGAACTGGTAGGCAGCGGCAGTAATCCGAAAGTTGACCACATAGATTCGGTGAAAGTAAATTTTGATTTTGAAGATGAGCTTGGCAAGTACAAAAGCAGCCAGAAAGATCTTGCAAATATTTCGAGTGAATTAAGCACTTACATCACTAAACGAAACCTGAACATAAGCAAAGCCGGTTTGACAATAAGTTCATCACAGGCATTCACGCTAATGCTGCCTGTAGATTATTCTGAAGGCAAACAGTCAATAAATTCAAAAATTTACTGGGAGCTTTCCAACTACTTTCCGGATAACTACAACGACTTCCTGATAAATACATACAGGCTTAATAATGTTCTGCCATGCAAGAACAGTGATGATTTCCTTATAATAGCCGTGCAGAAAAATACCGTTGAATTCATAAAACGGATTTTCAAGATATGTTCACTGGAATTAAGCGTAATTGATATTGACCATTTTTCTGCGGAAAACGCAGTAAGGATAAATTACAGTGAGAAACTAAAAGGGAAGAACGTTCTGCTTGTGGGTTTAAAACGGGGCAGAATAGATTACGGCTTCATTGAAAACGGGAAATATAAATTCTACGCCCATTCTAAATATTATAACGATAACGAATTTAATTTAAGCCTTACCAGGAAGCTTAGTTCGGTGATAAGATCTGAACCGATCTCAGGCAGGGTGGATGAAATGTACTTTTACGGTGATGAAATAAAGGATGATACAATTGAATCAGTTCAAAAACAGGGACTGGCTGCAATTCATATTATTAATCCGTTTGAGAATATGAATGCATCAGATATATTTTTAAAGAACGATAAGCTGAGGAAAATTTCATATAAGTATTCAGCAAGCTGCGGAATTGCGCTGAGAAATCTGGAAGAGTAACCATGAGAATTATCGGCGGGAAATTCCGGTCAAGGAAAGTTCATTCATCGGCTGAACCCAAAAACTGCGTAAGAGGCAGCATATCAGGCTACAGACCAACAACAGATAGGGCAAGGGAAACACTTTTTAACGTTCTTAATAATATTATAGATTTTGAATCTACTGAATGTCTGGATCTTTTCGCCGGTTCAGGTGCAATTGGATTCGAGTTCTTAAGCAGGGGAGCGGTTCGCTGTGATTTTGTTGAAAATTCAGTTAAACAGCTTTTCAACATTAAAAAAACCGCCGATGAACTTGGATGCGAAGATAGTATCAACATATATGAAGAGAATGTACTTGGTTTTCTTAAAAGATCTGACAAAAAGTTTTACGACATAATTTTTGCTGACCCGCCTTATGGTTATGAGTTTTATAATGAACTGATGAAGGAAATACTGAATACAGGTTTCAGTATATTTGTACTGGAGCATGCCGGTGAAAGCGCGGGGATGTTCAATTTAAATGATTTTGACGTAGTTCGTAAAAATGTCGGCTTAACTAATTTCACAATTTTAATAAGAAAAGACTGATGGCAGATTTAAACGCAATTTATCCGGGAACATTTGACCCGCTCACACTGGGGCACCTTGATGTTATTGAACGCGCCTCATCATTATTCGGGAAAATTATAGTTTCGGCGGCAATCAGTACTGCTAAAAATACGATGCTGAATATAGATGAACGGATTGAGATCATCAAAGCATCCGTAAAGCATATTTCAAATTGCGAAGTTGCGACCTTTGACGGGCTGCTTGTTGATCATGCAAAAAGTAAAGATGCCTCAGTAATTATCCGCGGGCTCAGGGCAATATCCGATTTTGAATATGAATTCCAGATGGCTTTAACTAACCGTAAAATTGCAGGTAATATAGAAACAGTTTTTTTGATGCCGGGCGAAAAGTACTCCTTTATAAGCTCCACTCTGGTGAGAGAAATAGCAAAATATGGGGGTGATATCAGGGATTTTGTTCCCGCAGCTGCCGTTAGTGTAATTGAGAGAAAACTCGGAAAATAGTATCAGTATCCAAAGCCCGTCCATTCAATTCAGTACACCCTTTTTATTTCAAATTCTTCGAAAAGAAATCTATTGTAAGCTTAATTGCTTCATCAAAATACCTGTTGGTTCCTTTGAAAGGGTGCTCAATTCCGAAAGTGTGTCCGGTGTTATCTATTATATGCAATTTAGTACGTTCTGTATCTGAAGAGTTGTAGATCTTTTCTGCGTCAGTGAATTTTACAGCAAGGTCTTCTTTCCCGTGGATTATCAGGTAAGGTATCTTTAGTTTTGACGCTGCATCTGTTATGCTCAGCCTTTTGGAATTCGATTCAATATCATCAAGCAGGCTGAGATTCATTTTCATTAACTGGTTTGTTCTTGTGTTCGGCATTTCAATAAATCCTTTTTGGCGCCACCTCTTTTTCTGTTCTGCTGTGTACCTGTTAAAATCAGCAACTGATGCGAGTGTAACCAATGCTTTTACAATGTTGTTATTTTCAGTGGCTGTAATAATGGAAAGTCCTCCGCCGCGTGAATGCCCCATCAACCCTACGCGTTTTGCGTCAATAGGATACTTTTCCTCAAGAGCTGGAATATAGTTGAGTACCGCTTTATAATCTTCCAGTTCAATTGTATGTGTATTTTCCGCGAATTTATCGAGCTCAGTAAAATCCATTGGCGAAGAATTGTTTACACCATTATGCGAGAAGTTGAAACTTAAAACAGCAAAACCGCCTTCAGCGAGTTTATTACATAAGTATGGGAATCCACCCCAGTCTTTGAATCCTTTAAATCCATGCGCAAAAATTAACAATGGATATTTAGAATTTTCGGCAGGTGGTTCATCCGGAATATATAGTGAAGTATTGATCTCAACTGATCCGGACCCGGAAATGACGGAATCTAACGGTTTGCTCATAATTGGAATGATTTAGGATGCAAATATGTTTGGGTTAAGTTCCGCAAAAATGCTAAAAAATTGATTTAAATGCAATAACTTGAAAATATTATTTAATTAAATTTTCACTTGACATACTGATTAAAAAATGATATTATGCGTCATTCAATTAACTATTTTTTAACTAAACGAAAACAAAAACTATGAGAAAATTATTTTCGCTTTTGTTTGCTGTTATCGCTTTCGTGGCTGTAACAAACGCACAGGATGCGCCTCATTCAGTTGGACCGGCTCCGGTTCAGACTGTTCAGGCTCCGGTTAACGGTGATTTTGATGCATCTATCGGCAAACGTTATTTTTCACAGATCTCTTCATCACCGACTTTCCAGTTCGGTAAAGCTTTCACAGAATCATGTACCATCACAAACGTTGGTGCTCCTTTCACAATAACATTTCCGGGCGGTTTGATGTACAGGAATGGTATTGTTTATACATACAACCAGTCATCACCGTTCCAGTTATGGTCAATTGATACCACAACAGGTACACATACATTAGTATTCAACATGACAGGCGTTCCTCAGACAAACTTCACAGGTATGTGCTGGGATGGAACAAACGTTTATGGACTTTCAACAAGCATAACACAGTCACAGATCTTCACGATCAACATGACAACCGGTGCTTGTACTCCTATCGGAAGTGCATCAGCAGTATGCGCAGGCGGTATCACATTACTTGGCCGTACAGGCGCACAGTATAGCCTGTTTGCACTTGATATCGTTGCAGATAACTTATACAAAATTAACAAAACAACAGGTGTATTTACACTCGTTGGACCACTTGGCCAGAATTTGAACTTCGGTCAGGATGGAAGTGTTGATAACAGTGATTTCGCATTCTACGCAATGGATTACGCAGTAGGACCTGAATTAAGAAAAGTAGATACAACAACAGGTACATTAGGACCGGTTCTTTGCTCATACACAGCTCAGGCTACAGGTATGGCTATATTACCTCCTGGTGCTCCTCCTCCGCCGGTTGGTGTTCAGACAACAATCTGCAGAACAGGTATCAACGTTCCTATTAATGACCATTCAACCTCACGTGATTCACTCCAGGTTGCTTTAGGTTCAGCTTGCGTAATTTTAGATGTAAACGTAAGAATCGGCAGTGTAACACATACATGGGATTCAGATCTTAAATTCTACCTCCAGAAAGGCTCAGTTGGTTCATTAATAATAAACCAGGTTGGCGGTTCAGGCGATAACTTCACAAATACAGTATTAGACGATTCAGCAGCTACACCAATCGCTTCAGGAACAGCTCCTTTCACAGGAAACTTCAGACCTTCAAACCCGCTTGCTCCGTTTAACTTTGGTGCAGGTTTAGGCGATGGATTCTGGAGACTGGTTATCACAGATACAGCTACAGGCGATACAGGTGCATTAACAAACTGGTGCTTAATAGTTACTTATCAGTGCCCGGTTGGCGGAATTCAGACAATTGAAATTCCTAACTTCTATAGCTTAAGCCAGAACTATCCTAATCCGTTTAACCCGTCAACATCAATTAAATTCTCAATGCCAAAAGGCGATAACGTGAAATTAGTTATATTTGACATATTAGGTAGAGAAGTTAAAACATTAGTTAATGAATTCAAAAACGCAGGTACTTATGATGTAAACTTTGATGCTTCAACATTATCATCAGGTGTTTACTTCTACAGACTCGAAGCTGGTGAATTCACAGATACAAAGAGAATGTTACTTGTAAAATAATTTTATAAGAACAAACATCTGTTGTATTAAAACTTGATTTAATAACACAAGCCCGTCCATAGAAATATGGACGGGCTTTTTATTTGACCCAACTTGTTTTATTTGCACTTACCGGTTTTATTTCCACTCAACGTGTTTTATATGCTCTCATTCGTAGCCAGGTAGAAACCTCAAAAAAGTAAGCTATTTGTGGTTTTTTACTCTTTGAACACTCCATTCTATAATTGTATTTTTGAAGTTTATTTGTTAAGTTACCTTTATAAATTCATGCTTCACACTTAAATACTGCATATCATGAAAACACTGATACTTATAATTTGTTTTCTTCTTTCCGGCATCAATCTAATTTCACAAGAAAAGATAATTTCAGCGGGACCGGCACCCCAGGGCGATAATTCCGGCATTACAAGCGAAACTCAAACTGATATGATAGGCACAAGGGCATTTGTCCAGCATTCAAGTTCGCCAACTTTCCAGTTCGGCAAATCATTCATGGAAAGCTGCACAGTAACAAATGTAGGTGCCCCGTTTACTATGTCTTTCCCGGGCGGATTAATGTACCGAAACGGGATTGTTTATACATGGAACCAGAACTCCCCCTACCAGCTTTATTCAATAGATACTGTTACAGGAGTGCATACATTAGTTTTTAATATGACGGGTATTCCATTTGCAAACTTGACGGGGTTAACCTGGGATGGTACTACCGTTTACGGTGTCGCGACCAATCTAACGCAGTCACAGCTTGTTACTGCGAATATGACAACAGGTGTCTTCACGCCGGTTGGCACGCCAAGTACTGTATGTGCAGGAGCAATATCCATATCCGGCAGGAGGGATTACCGCAACGGATTATTTGCAATTGATATAGTGAGCGATAATCTTTTTAAGGTAAATAAAATAACAGGAGCATTCACGTTAATCGGTCCGCTTGGTGTTGACGCGAATTTCGGGCAGGATGCACAGTTTGATAACAATGACGGCGCTTTATACTGGATAGCATATACCACAGGTCCGCAATTAAGGAAAATTGATACATCATCCGGTTCCGGCAGTACTTTATTATGTTCATATACTTCACAGGGTACGGGTATTGCATTGAGAGATATAATATATACTCCGCCCATAGGTCCCCAAATTACCGCCTGCAGAACGGTAAATATACCCATTAATGATCATTCCACTATTCTTGATTCAATATACGGAGTGCTGGGCGATGACTGTATAGTAAATGATGTGAACGTAAGGATTGATGAGGTCTATCACACCTGGGATTCAGATCTTAGCTTTTATCTGCAAAGGGGAAACATAGGCGCTAAAATAATTAATAAGGTCGGTGGCTCCGGTGATAATTTTATCGGGACTATACTGAACGACTCGGTTGCTAACACAATTGAATCAGGTACTGTGCCATTCACAGGGACTTATAAGCCATCTAACCCTCTTACGGTCTTTAACGGGAATCCCGGAATAACCGGGCGTACCTGGAAATTACTTATCACAGATACTGCGACCGGAGATACCGGCAGCCTTGTAAAATGGTGCATTGTTATAACATATCAATGCCCGGTCGGAGGTATTCAAACTATAGAAATTCCCAATTACTATTTCCTGAACCAGAACTATCCTAACCCATTCAATCCTGTAACAAATATTAAATTCGGTATTCCCGAAAGCGGGAATGTACGTCTTGTTGTGTATGATATATTGGGAAGAGAAGTAACAACATTAATGAATGAACATAAAAACCCGGGTACGTATGAAGTGAAGTTTGACGCATCACAGTTTGCATCGGGGATATATTTTTATTCACTGTACACAATTAGGGGAGTTGAAACAAAACGAATGTTGATTGTTAAGTAACTAAGTTACTTAACAAGAAATCCCGATTTATCGGGATTGATGATTAAACGGATACAAAATAAAGGAGACTAAAATGAAAACTAAAATTACTTTATTTTCAATAATTTTGATTCTGGCAATTGCAGCAACTGAATTGTATTCACAGGACGCACCGCACTCAGTTGGACCCGCGCCGATTGTTAATGATAATAGGCCTTTTGTTCACCAAAATGATGCTGCAATTGGCACGCGTTATTTTATACAGGTATCATCCTCACCAACATTTCAGCTTGGCAAAGCGTTCATGGAAAGCTGTGCGGTCACAAACATAGGCGTAGGGGTACCCATTACATTTCCGGGCGGAATGATGTACAGGAATGGTGTTGTATTTACTTACAACCAGTCTGCGCCTTACCAGTTATGGTCACTTGATACAGTAAGCGGGGTAACAACACTTTTATTTAATATGACAGGAGTTCCGCAGACGAATTTAACCGGTATGATGTGGGATGGAACAAATGTATACGGACTTTCAACCAGTATCACACAATCACAGATCTTTACCATTAATATGACAACCGGAGTATGCACTCCAATTGGAGCGCCTTCTGCAGTGTGTGCCGGTGGTATTGCTATGTTTGGGAGGCTGGGCGCAGCATCAATTTTATATGTAATTGATATTGTTGCTGATAATTCATACCGGGTAAATAAGACTACGGGTGTATTTACATTACATGGCGCGCTGGGTATAAATATTAATTTCGGACAGGATGGCTCAGTTGACCCCAATGATAATACAATATATTGCGCAACATACTCCACGGGACCTGAATTAAGAAAATTTGACGAAGGTACGGGGGGTTTTGGACCTGCACTTTGCACATATACAGCTCAGATAACAGGATTGGCTTGTGTTGCCTCGGGAGCACCGCCTCCTCCTCCGCGGCCTCAAACAACAATATGCAGAACAGGCATAAATGTACCGATAATAAATCATGGAACTACTTTTGATTCGGTTCAGGTTTTATTGGGTCCAAATTGCGCAATATATGATGTAAATGTCAGGATCACTAACGTAACACACACTTGGGATTCAGACCTGACTTTCTATTTAAGAAAGGGCAGCGTTGGAGCGTTAATTATTAATAAAGTGGGAGGTTCAGGCGATAATTTTGTCAATACAGTTTTAAATGATTCTGCCACGATACCAATTGCATCCGGGACTGCTCCATTTACCGGCACTTACATTCCATCAACACCACTTGCTCCGTTTAATTTTTCATGGGGTTTGGGTGACGGCTACTGGAAGCTTGTTATAACCGATACTGCCAGCGGAGATTCGGGTACCTTATCAGGCTGGTGTCTTATTATCACATATGATTGCATGGGTGGCGGCATTCAGACCATAGAAATTCCGAATTATTATTTCTTAGAGCAGAACTATCCAAATCCGTTCAATCCCGTTACAAATATTAAGTTCGGTATTCCGGAAACTGGAAACGTACGGCTTGTTGTATATGATATACTCGGGCGGGAAGTGACAACATTAATGAATGAACATAAAAATCCGGGCACGTATGAAGTGAAGTTTGACGCATCACAGCTTGCATCGGGGATATATTTTTATTCATTGCATACGGATAGAGTTACAGAAACAAAACGAATGCTTTTGGTTAAATAGCACCTTAATATCAAAATAAACTATGAACATTTTAAAAACCTGGTTTAAGATTCTGATTGCAATTGTTTTTATTTCAATTAATATGCTTTCACAGGATCTACCGCATTCAGTTGGATTGGCGCCATTACAGGATTTTGCAAAAAGTCCTGTAATGGCAGGTTTTGATGCATCGATAGGTAATAGATATTTTGCACAGACATCATCATCGCCAACTTTCCAGTTTGGCAAATCTTTTACGGAATCATGTACTATAACCAATGTCGGTGCACCCTTCACAATAACTTTCCCGGGTGGATTGATGATCAGAAACGGAGTAGTATTTACGTGGAACCAATCATCGCCATACCAGTTGTGGACAATTGATACTGTCTCAGGTAACCATACATTATATTTTAACATAACAGGGGTACCATTTGCAAACCTTACAGGAATGTGCTGGGACGGGACAAATGTTTACGGGTTATCTACATCACTTACACAGACCCAAATGTTCACAATAAATATGACAACCGGTGTTTGTACCCCAATTGGCGTAGCATCATCTGTATGTGATGGTGGTATTATATTACTCGGGAGCAGAGGCGCACAGTACAGTTTGTTTGTGCTTGATATAGTTACTGATAGCCTGTTCAGAGTAAACAAAACAACGGGTGTTTTCACCCGTGTTGGACCTCTTGGAATAAATCTCAATTTTGGTCAGGATGGCTGTGTGGACCCATTTGATAATACTTTTTATGTTATAGCATATTCTACGGGTTCGGAATTGCGGAAAGTTGATACTGTTACCGGAAATTTGGGTCCGGTTTTATGTACTTATACTGCGCAAGCTACAGGGATGACTTTGAGGGACCTTCCTCCTCTTCCACCAGGCCCTCCTACTAATACTTTTTGCAGAAGTAACCTGAACAAACCCATAAATGATAGCAGTATCTTAGTTGATTCAGTTCAGGTCTTACTGGGTAACAATATTTTCGTTTCTGATCTGAACGTGAGGATTGATTCGGTGTTGCACACTTGGGATTCTGAACTTGCTTTTTACCTGCAAAAGGGCTTAATCGGTGTGAAAATTATCGATCATGTTGGAGGTTCCGGTGATAATTTCATACAAACAGTTCTTAATGATTCTTCCGCTGTACCGGTATCTTCGGGTTCAGCTCCGTTTACAGGGACTTTCAAGCCTTCGAATCCTTTGCTTCCTTTCAATTATATTCCCTCTGACGGATACTGGAAATTGCTGATCACAGATACTGCAGGCGGGGAAACCGGCATATTAATGAAGTGGTGTCTTGTAATACAATATTATTATGTTGCTGGCGGTATTCAAACAATGGAAATACCCAATTATTACTTTCTGAACCAAAACTACCCCAACCCGTTTAATCCTGTGACTAATATTAAGTTCGGAATTCCCGAAAGTGGAAATGTAAGGCTTGCAGTGTATGATATACTCGGGCGGGAAGTGACAACATTAATAAATGAACATAAAAATCCGGGCACGTATGAAGTGAAGTTTGACGCTTCACAGCTTGCTTCGGGGATATATTTTTATTCGCTTCAGACAGATAGAGTTACCGAAACAAAACGAATGCTTTTGGTTAAATAGTATTAAACATAAATTTAACAATAAAATATTACTTCTGATTTTTAAATTGAAAGTCAGCTAAAATATCCATAACCTTGTAAATGCTGAATAGAATAATCGCTTTATCAATTTTCTTTATAAGTGTAAGCACTGCTTTTTCTCAGGAAAATCCTTTTTACATTGAGGATAATTCCGCAAGTAAAGTAAATTATCCTGATACCTATCGGTTAGGTGATACTACTATATCTGTTATTGGTACCTGGAGCACACTAAACCCGCTGCCTATAGCTTTAATGGGTACAAATACATATTACGATTCGCTTTCAAACAGGATATTTATTTGCGGCGGAGCCAACCAAAGCACTATACCAAATGATACTTGCTGGTGGTATAACATTTCAACGGGCGTATATCAGCAGGCAGCTTTGCTGCCGGAAGGAAGATGGTCAGGGAAGCTTGTTAAAGTTAAAAGCAACCTGTATCTTGTCGGTTCAATTGATTCAACCTTCAGCACCGCTGATGGTAAGATCTTCAGGTATTCTCTTCTTCAAAACAGCTGGTCTGTTGCCGATACAATGCCTGTTCCCTGGGTTCATGAACCGGCAGTTACCGTGATAAATGACAGTTTGATCGTAGTTGTTGGCGGTTCAACTCACGGTTTCCAGGGTGCAATTAACCGTGTGCGTATCTATGATCCTGAGCTTGGGTTCTGGCAGAATTCTACACCTTTCCCTGTTAACAATTCAACTGCTCATGCGGAATTCACCATCACAGGTGAAGATTCCTCAATTTTTGTTTTCGGGGGTTACAGCGCCGGCTTTCTGAATACAGTTTTTAAAGGAACTGTAAATTATTACAGTGCGGATACTATCCTTATAAACTGGCAATTTTACTGTAATGTGCCATTCAGCAGCCCGGTTTACAGGGTAGCCGGAACAAAATGGAAAAATTACATGCTGATGGGTCCGGCATTGAACAGCGGTACTTCTTTAAATAATATCTGGGGATTATATATGACTGATTCAGCCGGCTACTGGACAAATTTTTTGCCTGCTTCCGGAGATTCAGCCGCTTTAATTTCTACTTTTTCCGCGGTCAGCGGACTTGATTCAAATTATTTTTATTTATTCGGAGGATTTAAAAATCCAAATGTATTGAACACAGCTCAGAAGTATTCATTTGTTACACCTCCGCCAATCGGCATTGTGAACATTTCAAATGAGATCCCTTCAGTATTTAAGCTGCATCAAAATTATCCAAATCCGTTTAACCCCGTTACGAAAATAAAATTTGATTATGTAAAAACCGGTGAGGTGAATGATCTGAGTTTTAGAGTTTATGATATTACCGGGAAGCTGATTCGAAGTTACGCGTTCACCGGTTTAAAGAGCGGTTCATATGAAATTACATTCGATGGCCAGGGGCTTGCAAGCGGAGTTTATTTTTATATTTTATCGGATTTTCAGAATTCTGTATCAAAAAGAATGGTTTTAATAAAGTAAAAAAGCTCATTTTCAGCGGGATTTTAAGGTTTTATTTAATTAAATGAATTTTAGGCTTGAAATAATTACAATTAGTGTTAATTTTTATATACAATCAACCAACTATTTTAAAAACAAACTAGTCAAAACAATGAAAAAAATCTTTTCGCTTTTGTTTGCTGTTTTGGTTTTAACATTCGTTACAAACGCACAGGATGCACCTCATTCAGTTGGACCGGCTCCGGTTCAGAATTTGGTTCAGGGTCCCGTAACAGGTGATTTTGATGCATCGATCGGCAAACGTTATTTCTCACAGATCTCTTCATCACCGACTTTCCAGTTCGGTAAAGCTTTCACAGAATCATGTACCATCACAAACGTTGGTGCTCCTTTCACAATAACATTTCCGGGTGGTTTGATGTACAGGAATGGTGTTGTTTACACATACAACCAGTCATCACCGTTCCAGTTATGGTCAATTGATACCACAACAGGTACACATACATTAGTATTCAACATGACAGGCGTTCCACAGACAAACTTCACAGGTATGTGCTGGGATGGAACAAACGTTTATGGTCTTTCAACAAGCATAACACAGTCACAGATCTTCACGATCAATATGACAACCGGTGCCTGCACTCCAATAGGTGCAGCATCAGCAGTATGCGCAGGCGGTATCACATTACTTGGCCGTACAGGCGCACAGTATAGCCTGTTCGCACTTGATATCGTTGCGGATAACTTATACAAAGCTAACAAAACAACAGGTGTATTCACACTTGTTGGACCACTTGGCCAGAATTTGAACTTCGGTCAGGATGGAAGTGTTGATAACAGTGATTTCACATTCTACGCAATGGACTACGCAGTAGGACCAGAATTAAGAAAAGTAGATACAACAACAGGTACATTAGGACCGGTTCTTTGCTCATACACAGCTCAGGCTACAGGTATGGCAATATTACCTCCGGGCGGTTCACCAGGTGTTCAGAATTACGCCATGAACCTTCCTACACCAGGAGTAAATACGAACTTTGTTTCAATTCCGCACCAGTCAGGTATGATCGGTTTCACAAATCTGACAATTGAAGCTTGGGTAAAACCGGGTGGTATAACTACCGCTGCTACAGTTTTAAACAAGGGCGCAGCTTCTTTCGATTATCAGTTAGGTATCAGTGCAACAACAATGATCCCGTTCGTAAGATTGCAGGGTGTTGTTGCTACAGCAACAGCTTTTACTGTAACTCCGTTAGTTTGGACACATATTGCTGCTTCATTTGACGGAACGAATGTAAGGTTCTATAAAGATGGCGCTTTGGTTTCAACAGTACCATTAGCAGGAACCCCGGGAAGCTCAGCTAACGAAATGAGAATCGGAAGAGGAAATTCTGATGCTGGAAACGGAAACATTGAAGAATTAAGACTCTGGACTGTTGCCAGAACACAGGGCGCAATTGACTCTAACAAATGCAGAAAATATCCATCACAGTTCAACAACTCAACCGGACTCAGAGGATTATGGCATTTAGATAACAACTTAGTTGATTCAGTAAGCGGATTTAACGGAACAGCTAACGGAACAGTCACCTTTGATACAGTTTCTTTCCCGATACCGGGTGCAAATTGTAATTTGGTTGCTGTTGAGCCTATTGGTAATGTTATTCCTCAGGTTTATTCACTGAGCCAGAACTATCCGAATCCATTCAATCCTGTAACTGTTATCCAGTTCTCGATTCCAAAGAGCGGATTTGTTGACATGAAGGTTTATGATATACTTGGCAGAGAAGTAATGACATTGGTTCAGGATCCGTATGAAATTGGAACCTACCAGGTAACATTTGACGCAACTGCACTTTCAAGCGGTGTTTATTTCTATACATTGAAAGTTAATGATTTCTCAGAAACAAAGAAGATGCTTCTGGTAAAATAGTTTTTAAATTTGTTTATTCCATAAAACCCGCTTAGAAATAGTCGGGTTTTTTTATTACTGTTATTTATATGTTTACATATTTAATAGCGTTTTTAGTTAACTATTATGTTTATTGCTTTAACGCCCTACATTACCTATTTTAAGGTAGTAAAATATTGTTTAGAACAAATTTTCCAGGGGGTGGAATCATGAAAAAATACTTTTCTATTTGTTTATTTCTATTAACTTTTACATCGTTTTCCCAGATATTTCAGCCTAATCAATGGTGCGGAAATTTTCCTGTAATGCCGGGTACCGGTTCTATATGGGGTCATGCTTCTGTAGTGCTTGGTGATACTATATATGTGGCCGGAGGGTCATCAACTGGCGCGCCATCAACAATTTTTTATAAATACTCTATCAGCGCAAACAACTGGAATACAGGTGCCGGAACACCGGTTGCTAAAACCGGCGGTGATCTTGTAGTGTGCAGAAATAAGATATATTACATTGGCGGCGGAAATACCGCTATTGCTACCGGTACTGCCGAAACATTTGTTTACGATGTAAGTACAGGCACCTGGAGTGCACTTGCGGATATTCCCACACCGGTGACAGGTAACGTTGCCGAATGTTACAGGGATAGTTTGATCTACTGTATGATGGGAGGCTGGAACACCTACGAGACATTGATCCAGGTATATAATGTAAATACCAATACATGGGCACAGGCAACTCAAATATCTTCAGGTAACGGAAGACGCAGTTTTGCAGGCGGAATTCTTGGAAATAAACTTTTTGTTTGTGCAGGCTTTTCTTCCAGTTTCCGAAATGATTTCTGGGTAGGTACAATAAATCCTGCAAACCACCTGCAAATAACCTGGCAGCAGAGAACAAATATTTCGGTGCCAACCAGCAGGCCCGGCGGCACAGCTATCATGGGTAAGTTCTATGTAATTATGGGCGAGATCAGCGGAGGTTCAGGCAATGATTCTGTTGCTATCTGGGATACAACCACATCAGCGTGGACTTACAGAGACGGCAAACCGATCAGGACCAATAATCTTTATGGATCAATTTCAGCAAGTATTACTTATTGCAATAACCGGCCGGGTGTTAAGATATGGTGTGCAGGAGGCTCGATACAGGGGCAAACTACAAGACCGCTTGATGTGTTCGCTGATACATGCCTTCTCAATTGTACCGGACCGCTCACAGGAATTGAGGGCAACAGTATACCGGTTCAATACAGGCTGATGCAGAACTATCCGAATCCCTTTAATCCGCAAACAAGGATAATGTACGAGATTCCAACCTCTGAAAAGGTGAGAATTACAATTTCGGACCTTCTTGGCAGGGAAGTGGCAGTGCTTTCCGACGAATTAATGAACGCAGGTTCTCACCAGGTAGTTTTTGATGGAACCGGTTTTGCTAGCGGAGTTTATTTCTATAAAATTGAAGCAGGTACGTTTGTGGATACGAAAAAAATGGTCCTAATTAAGTAGATTTTAACATATTTCTAAAAAAAATTGAAGCCTACACTGAAGACGTGATTGAATCACTTCTTCGGTGTAGTTATTTTAACTACAAGCAGGGGGAAACAAAAAAATTATTCAATTTAAGGAGAAATTATATGAAAATTTTGAGCATTTTAATAGCTTTTATGATGAGCTTCTCAGTAGTCCAGGCTCAAAACCAGGACTATGACGAGAATTTCACGCATGGAAGTTATTATACCCCTGAACCATCCCAATATGACTTATCCGGGAACTGGTCAATTTTATCAAATTCACCCAATTCAGTATCAAGGAGTTGCTGCGCTTATGTGGAAATTGCAGGCGTAGCTTACCTCTATCAATTTGGAGGTGGCAATTCTTCGGCCGATCAAAGGCGGGTCGCGCGTCTGAATCTGGCCACCAATACCTGGCAGAACAATTATTCAACAATGCCGCACCAGATATCTTCAGGAACCGCAATAACAATGAATGGCGGAACTGAAATCTATGTATTTGGAGGAAATTCTCCGAACTCCCTGGGAAAAACCCTGAAGTATAATGTACTTGCAAATTCATGGGAAACCAAAGCTGATATGCTAACAAAAATTACAGACGCGCTGGTATTAAAGCACAGTGAATCAGTAGTAATTATTATTGGCGGCGGTGACGGTTACTTTGGCCAGAATGCACTAAAAACCAACAAAGTTCAGATCTATAATACATTTTCAAATTCGTATTCTTACACAAATGATTTTCCGATCCAGAATGCAATGCTTGGAGGCGGATTATACAGAGATACTATTATCACAGCAGGCGGTTATACAACAGGCGGCGTATCAGTTGCGAATTGTTATAAGGGTGTTATAAACATTTCAAACATGAGTATAACCTGGACACAAATAGCGGGCTATCCTGCAGGACCTATTACCAGAATGGCATCGTATGTTGCCGTTAAAGGTACCGGTGTTGGCGTTATGTTCACAGGAGGGGCAATTGGCGGCTCAATTCCCACAGCACAGACCCATTTCTGGAATTTCTGCACGCAATCATGGCAGCCGGGCTTACCGGATAATACGCTGGCAAGATCGAATTATAAAGCCTGCGGCAAGGGATTTGATATTGTTTACACTACAGGCGGATATACAACAAACACAAATTCCAACAGAACTGAATCATTATTTTTTACAAATATTGAAGGTCCCTGTATGAATATGGTGGGTATCAATGGCAACAATAATTCGATACCGGAAAAATTTGAATTAAAGCAAAACTATCCGAATCCGTTTAACCCCGAAACAGTGATTAGCTTTTCCGTTCCAAAGGGAGCAAATCTCAGCATAACTGTAAGGGATGTAACAGGTAAACAGGTAAATGAACTTGTCAATTCATATTTTGCAGCCGGAAATCACACCATTAGTTATAATGCCGGTGAACTTGCCAGCGGGATTTACTTTTACACTATTGTTGCGGAAGGTTTTACACAAACAAGGAAAATGCTGCTGATTAAGTAAATAATTTAGGAAAATTGCATTTTTTGCCTCAAAATAGTAATATTTTGAGGCTTTTTTTTTACTTATTTGTATTGTAATATGATTTTAATAATATTATTATTCTATAATAACTATAAAGAAAATTCACAAAATGGAGCAGACATGAAAGTAAAAATTTTACTTTTTGGCATTTTATTAGTGTTTTTAAGCACTAATATATTTTCACAAACCTTTACAAACGTAGCTCAGCAAATTGGAATTACATCCACTTATTTTGACGATTATTACATTCCGGGCGGCGGAGCCGGCTTTGCTGATTATGACAATGATGGTGATGTTGACCTTTTGGTTGCCGGCAGAACGAATTTCATTTTTTACAGGAATGATAATGGTATCTACACAGATATAACTTCTCAGACCGGAATCAATTTTAACGGTGACTGTTTAAAATCCGTGGTATGGGGTGACTATGATAATGACGGGTGGAGAGATGTTTACCTGACAAGCTGGTACTCCGGAAGCAGACTATATAAAAATAACGGCAACGGAACCTTTAGTGATGTTACTACAAGTGCCGGTATCAGTATCCCGTTTATGTATCAAACAACAACAGCGGCCTGGGGCGATGTTAACCGTGACGGATATATTGACCTCTATATAGGAAATTACGGAAATATTGAAGGAGCGGGCGAACAGCCAAATTATTTTTACAGGAATAATGGCAACGGAACATTTACCGATATTACAAATTCTTCAGGCGCAAAAGACAGCTTATACAAAAAACCACTTGCTATTGTAATTTTCGATTTTGATATGGATGGCTGGCAGGATATTTACCTGGCTATGGATAAGCATCAGCGCTCCACTCTGTTCAAAAATCTTGGAAATGGAACGTTCCAGGATATAACATACTCATCAAACACAATGTGTTATTTTGATGCAATGGGTATTGCTGTGGGCGATTATAATCATGACGGTTTATTTGATATGCATGTAAGCAACGGACCGCCGGGAAATGCTACTTTCAGAAATAACGGCAACGGTACTTTTACAGATGTTGCAGTACCTACAAATACAACAATTAATAAAGAGTGCTGGGGAAACAGTTTTGTTGATTATGATAATGACGGCTGGGTTGATCTGTACGCATCGGCAGCAGCGGGAATTGATATGTGTGATGTATTGTACAAAAATAACAGGAACAACACATTTTCGAATATTGGTTTCAGCATTGGCATAAGAGACAGCACTTTTTCATACGGAATTGCAAAGGGAGACTATAATAACGATGGCTATCCTGATATATGCGCTACAATGTCAAGAGATTCAGTGGCCCATTTCTATAAAAACAGCGGCGGCAGCAATAACTGGATAAAACTTAAATGCATTGGAATGCAAACCAATAAGGATGCAATTGGTACTGTAGTAACTTCATATGCCGGTGGTTCTATAAATCGCCAGGTTATTCTGGGCGGCAGCAGCTATTTAAGCAGTGATGATGTAGAACTGATAATCGGTCTTGGCACTTCTGATAAGGCTGATTCAATTGTTATTAACTGGACAAACGGCAATGTGGATAGATCTTACAATGTACTTAAAAATGGCAGATATACTGCGGTAGAAGGAAGCGGAGTTATTGGGATCCAGCCTATTGGTAACGAAGTACCGTTTGCATTTGGATTATTCCAGAATTATCCAAATCCGTTTAACCCATCTACAAGGATACGTTTTTCTTTGCCTGAAGCCGGAAATGTGCTCCTGAAGGTTTATGATATTACCGGCAGGGAAGTGGCTACACTTGTAAATCACAAAATGCAGGCAGGCACTTATGAAACTGATTTTAACGCAGCCGGTATTTCCAGCGGTGTTTATTTTTACAAAATGATATCAGGCAGTTTTACTAGCACAAAGAAAATGATAATAACAAAATAATATATGAAAATGAAGCATAGTATTTCCAAAATTTCAGTAGTTTTCAGAAATCTATTGTTTGCTGCATTTGTTCTTTTCGCTTTCAGCTGCAGTAACGAGTCTGATATCGTGACAACAACAACTCAGTCGCCTTCAGTACAGGCATCAAGTATAGACGCAAAATATGCATTGGACTGGATGGACATTGAATACAGAATAATTGCTGATCAGCATAATGACAGTCCCCCGCCGCCATCCAGGTTTTATTCTTATACTTGTGTAACAATATATGAATGTGTTGCTCCGGGTATCCCGTTTTCAAGGTCATTAAGCGGTCAGCTTAACGAAATGCCGCAAATTCCCCAGATAAACAACTCTTTGGAGTACGATTGGCCGACAGTTATAGCAGCTGCAGTTAAACCCGTCATCTATGCAGCATACGATACTTTATATCCGGGATCTGTGACTCTGGTTGAAGATCATTACAATGAGGTTATTGCTGAAAGACAAACAGCTGTAACAATTGAAGTTGTTGATAGATCAATACAACATGGCTTGGCGATTGCTGAGAAAATGCTGCAATGGATATCTACTGATGGCTATGAAGAATCAAGGACAATGACTTACAATGCACCACCCAGAAGTTTGAATCCGGCGAACTGGGAACCTATAAATCCCGGTGACAGGCCAAATGAGCCATATTGGGGTACTTTAAGGCCATTTGTTGTTCGGAATCCTGAACAATTTTATATTCCTATGCCGACTTTTAGTACAGATACAAGTTCGGCAATTTATCGTGATGCAAAGGAATTAATCGAAATTTCACAAAATCTTACGTTAGAGCAAAAAAGAATTGCAAATTTCTGGAATGACAAGATAAGAACTGGTACACCTTCCGGGCATTGGGTTTCTATTATGAGCCAGGTTGCAAGGCAGACTGGATTAAAGTTAGATAAAGTTGCACAAATGTACGCCTACATGGGTCCCATGATGGCGGATGGTTTTATTGTATGCTGGAGAGCTAAGTACCACTATAATCTTTTAAGACCGCAATCATATATCCGTGATTACATAGATGCAAATTGGAACCCATATCTAATTACGCCTTCGTTTCCTGCGTATCCTTCTGGACATTCCAGTTTATCCGGCGGTTGCGCTGAGATCATGAAAGAACTATTTGGTGATATGCATATTACTGATTACACCCATCAGGATATAGGTTACCCGCCAAGATCATTTGATACGTTTGCGGCAATTGCCGAAGAAGCAGCTTTTTCAAGACAGTATGGCGGAATTCATTACAGGTTTGATTCAGTTAACGGTTTGACGGCCGGGCATACATTGGGAAGATGGATTCTCAATAATATTCGGTTAACTATATTGGAACCTTGATCTTTAGGAAGAATGATTATTAAGCCAATTCCAGGCAAGGTAGGCCATAAACGCCGCACCCTTTGGAATTAATTTTTCATCAAGGCTTAGTGTAGAAGTATGAAGACCGGAAGTGTTTCCTGCCCCGATCCAGTAAAAGGAGCCGGGGCATTTTTTTAGGTAGTAAGCAAAATCTTCGGCGAACATAAAACGCTCACCCTTGAAAATGTCCTCTTTTCCTAAAAACTCAAGAGCTGAGTTTTGAGCGAATGCAGTTTCGGCTGCTGTATTATTCAGTTCAGGGTATCCCGGTGAAACTCTGAATTCATAGCCCGCTCCCGCAGATTGGCAAATACCCTTTACAGTACGCTCAATAAGTTTAAGTGTACTTTTTCTCAGTTTTTCATTTAACGTTCTGACTGTACCTGAAAGCTCTGCGGTATCAGGAATTACATTATTAATTGTGCCGCTTGTGAATTTCCCTATAGTAATTACTATCGGCTCGTAAGGATCGGTGTTTCTTGAAACTATCGTTTGAAGTGCAAGTACGACCTGTGAAGCAATTACAATTGGATCTATTGCTGATTGCGGTTTAGCACCGTGTCCGGCTTTACCTTTAATTGTAATGTAAATTTCATCCTGTGATGCCATCATAACACCGGGATAGAACCCAACCTTTCCGGCAGGTTTACCCGGCAATATATGCTGACCGAAAATCGCATCAACTTTTGGGTTTTGGAGGATCCCGTTTTTAATCAACACAGAAGCTCCGCCCGGATTCTTCTCTTCAGCAGGCTGAAAAATGAATTTCACAGAGCCATTCAGTTCTTTTTTCAGTTCTTTGAGTATCAGCGCTGCACCATATACCATTGCGGAATGAGCATCGTGTCCGCAGGCATGCATAATGCCCGGGTTTTTTGAGGCGAATTTTAGACCTGTATTTTCAGTGATAGGAAGGGCATCAATATCAGCTCTTAAGGCAACACATTTGCCCTTTTTACCGTTAAGCACTGCAAACAGTCCGGTTTTTGTAACGCGGTTTACTTTATCAAAACCATTCTTGTTAAGTCTGCTGTATAGCAGTTTAGTCGTTTCAAATTCATTAAAAGCCGTTTCCGGATTACTGTGAATATTCCTTCGAAGTTCAATCAATTCCTTGCTGTATTTGGAAGCAAGCTTGGATATTTTATCTTTTATTTCGGCTTTTGTCATTTGATCAATAATCTATTCTGAATGATCCCCAGAATATATTTTCACCGTAAGAAATATTTCTGTCAACATAGTCATAATTCCTGCGCTGATATTTGATAGTAATATAATACTGTTTAATCGGTTCAAATTCCAGTTCAGCAATTATAATGTTCCTGTTAACTCTGATACCGTTTAAGAATTCATTTTTGCGCGCAAAATCTTCGCTGCCATCCAGGATATTTGAGCCCACATTTACGAAATTTCCAAGACTATCAGTGTAATTTTCACCTGTGCGCTGTATCTTGTAGGTTACGGCTACCCGTAACCTGCTTCCGAAATTATAAGCCATACGGAAGGCATGTTCATCTGAATTCGGGTTGAGTGAATGGCCCATGGGCAGATTCCAGTTTGCATATGAATTATTTACTTCCCTGTGCGCATAGACAAACGGGTTTACCCTGGTGAATTCATATGTAAGTCCAAGATTAGGCAGTGTAAACGCACTTTGCCAGTTTACGCCGCCCTGAATGGCAAATTTATTGTCATTCCCTTTGGTAGAATCAACACCAAGTGTTTCAAAATTCAGATCATCAATTAACAAACTGCCCTGGATTGAAATATTTTTGGCAGGATACACCTGCATATCAAAACCAAGGAGTGTGTTATTTGAATTTTTACCCGGAAGCTCAGTGTTCATATCGGCTGAAGTGAGAAAACTTATCGGGTTTATGAATGCGAAGTTCATTGGAACATTACTGTAAACTACCATCTCATTAAAAGCGAGCTTGAATGAATTATTGAAGAATGGTCCCAGCTCAAGCCTGTGGAACACCAGGTATTTTGATGATAATTGAGCTCCATTAGAATCATTTCCCACAATACTGGAATGAAAAAACGAGTATCTTATTTTTTTGTAATGAAGATCGAGCTTCAGGAAATCAAATGGTGCAGAATTTTTATTGGAGAGAAATAATTTATCTATGTAGCCGGTTCCAAAATTCAATGCTTCTCTTCCAACTGTTAAGCCAAGCCAGTCCTTTGTCGGTGCATATCTTAAATACCCTTCGTAACTGTCAAAAGTTTTGTTGCCTTCGCTTCGGTATTTCCTTATTGATGAAAGCAGCGGATCCACAAACGCAGTTTGCTGTGCGTCTTCGGAAGTGCCGCCAAGCCTTACTCCGTTTGATAACCTTAAATAATAACCAACAGAATTGAAGAGGGTACCTCTTATTCTTGTGCCAAGCTCACCAAGCAAAACATGAGGTTTCCCTGCAGAATCCCCCTCAAGCCCGATATACCTTATATTTGCAAGTCCATCCCAGAAAAATGAAACATTTGAGTCAACAGAAGAGTATAGGTATTTTTGTTTCTTATTTGAAAAAAGTTCACCTACCCCTTTTTTAGAAATGAAGTTAGAAGAATTTTTCATTGTTCCGTACATATCGTATTCAAATTCAGTGGTGTAATAATTCAATAATGCTTTATCAGTTTTTGAAAGTTTGTTCCTTTTTTCCGTGACTTCTTTCAGATGATTAGCTGCTTCTCTTCTGGAAATGGGACCCATTGAAGATGAATAGCCTTCAATTACTTTGTTGGTTAACATTCTGTCCAGGAAGTCATACACAGGGTTTGCAAGCGGAACTAACTCAACCTGGGAAAAAGAAAATTTTGCAAGACAGAAAAAAAGTAATAAAGCTAAAAAGTATCTGAACTTTCGCATATTGTTTGGATTATTTACAAAAAATTTAGTTAAGCTGCTTGAATTTTTCTCTGAGTTCAAGAATAACATAATGAAATACAATTGAGTGAATACTTTCTGCAGTGCACATTTCATTTAGAGGAACGTGGAGTTTATGGTGAGCAATCTTGTATAACTTTCCGCCATCGTAAGCAGTAACACCAATTGTAACCATGCCATTGTTGTTTGCCCAATCAATAGCTTTGATAATATTCGGACTGTTGCCCGAACCGCTAATTGCAATAACTAAATCTCCTGCTTTTGCATAAGTTACAAGCTGCTGTTCAAATATTGTATCGTAACCTTCATCATTTGCCTGTGCGGTTAAAAAAGGAGTGTTATCTGTCAAACTTAATGCTTTTAATCTTACTTCGTGTACCGGATGTACTTTGGTACCTTTTGCCAGGTCCTGTGCCAAATGAGAAGCATTAGCTGAGCTGCCTCCATTGCCAATTACAAAAACAAACTTATCGTTTTTATAGGCGTCTACAATCAGGTCAATAAAGTTATCAATTTCAGCCTGATCTACTGAATCCATAGTATCAGTTACAAGTTTTTTATAGCTTTTAAATTCCATAAATATATAAAATAAGTTTAATTAATTACAAAAATCCACATAAATTAATATTATCACAATGAAAATACTACATAAAGGTAAAATAATTTAAAAAAATGATTAATTCCCTGCTTTTCTTACTACATTAAGGTTTTTCATGGTACTTTCAGCATATGCTAAAATATCTTCAATATCAGTTTGAGCTTTAAGATAGTCAACATACTCTTTTACGCTGTCTTCGGCTGTTCTGAGTGGTGACCAACCCAATGACTTAAGTTTGGTAATATCCGAACATGCATTCCTGGTATCACCAAAGCGATATTCGCCGGATATATTTGCCGCTATGCTTTCTTTGCCGAATTCTTTTGCAACAATTTCCGAAAATCCCTTTACAGTGTATGCTTTACCGCCGCCAACATTAAAAGCATTGTAATCAGCTCTTTCATCCTGCATAACAAGTATATTGGCATCAACAACATCGTGTACATTTACAAAATCACGCATCATCATACCATCTTCGTAAACAGTTGGCGCCTTATCAAAAAAGTAGCTCAAGGAAAATATCCGGCAGGCACCGCTGTACATATTATAAAACGATTGCCTTGAGCCCTGAACTATGGAATACCGCAGAGCCACACTGGGAATATTATAACGTTCCCCAAAATTCAAAGCCATCAGTTCCTGCGAATATTTTGAAATTGCATATTGGTTTGGCGGACAGGCATAAGTTTCCGGCGTCCAGATATATTCCATAGGATCGCCATCTTTATCTGTAAAATTCCACCGGCCTTTTTCAAGCTGCTCATTTGACCTGCGCTTTGGATATACGAAGCTTCCTTCTTTATTTTTATATATACCTTCACCATTAACAAACTGTGATGACGCTACAATGATTTTCTTTATCGGGAGCTTCTTGGCTACTGCGATCTCATAAATAAGAGCGGTGCTTACAGAATTAACGTGGAAAAAAGTGGAGAAATCAGGAAGGTAGTCCTGGTAAGCTGCAAAATGAAAAATATAATCTATGCCATCAAGCGCTTTTTCAATTGTATCTCTATCTCGTACATCTCCTAAAATAAACTCAGCTTTGCCGGGAATATATGAAGGTTTACCCTTTAAATGCACAGGCTTTTGAAGGTTATCCAGTATCCTGACCTCATAACCTATCTTAAGCAGCCTATCCACAGTATGAGAGCCAATAAAACCGGCACCCCCGGTAACTAAAACTTTTTCCATCATAAGAATTATCCTGTTTATTTTATATCGTATCTGGTTTGATCAAAAATTATCTTGCTTCCGTATTTTTCAAGGAAGAACGGCAGCTCTCTGTATGGTCTTAAACTTCTTCTTAAAGTATCCTGTTTATCTCTTTCACAATAAACAAGCAAAAATCCTCCGCCTCCGGCACCTGATATCTTAGCTCCCAACGCTCCTCCATCCATCGCGAGAGAGTGCATTTTATCTATTGCGGGATTTGAGACATTTGAGGCCAGCTGTTTTTTCATTTCCCAGTTTATTTTAAGGTTTTCTCCAACCCGGTTTATGTCAAGCGTATTGAGACCGTCAAGTGTATCAAAAGCAAGTTCTTTTATCTTATGATGGAACTCAATTTTGCTCAATACGTTTTTACTCTGTTCTTCCAGTATAGAAGCGGCTTTGCGGGTTGTATCTGTGAAAAATAATAACAGGTTTGAGCCTAATTTTCTTTTCGCTTCGCTTACTATTTCAATATGGGCAACTTCAACGGTATCATCTTTACGGAATCTGAATGATTTGAGTCCGCCATATGCGGCGATATACTGATCTTGTTTCCCAATGGGGCGCTCAAGCAAATCAATTTCAATATGGCATGCTTCCCTGGCTAATTGCTCTGCTGTAACCAGTTTTCCTAGATACTGGTAGAATGCATGCAGCAAACCTACTGTCAGACTGCTTGAGGAGCCCAGACCTGAGCCTTCAGAGGGAATATCAGCAAACATCATAACCTCAAAACCCTTGGTCATACCTGTTAGTTTTGCTGCTTCTCTCACAAGATCATGTTTTATCTCAGATATGTTTGAAATTATCTCCTTACTGGAATAATCAACATATATAAGGTCATCAAATCGCTCTTTGACGATAACATAAATGTATTTATCAATTGCAGTACTTACTACGAATCCTTCGTGAGGAAGGTAATAGTTCGAAAGGTCAGTTCCGCCACCGGAAAGACTGATCCTTAATGGAGTTTGAGATATTATCAAGTGTTATAGTTCCTTTACCATTCCTGTTTTATTGTCAGGGATAAACGCGTACTTGTTTCCTTCTGAATCTTCTGCTGAATTATTTGAATCAAAGCTTAATTTCTCGCCTGTTTTGCCTACCCAATACCTGAATCTGGCGGGATTGCCAGTTACCAGCGCAAAATCGGGGACGGATCTTGTAACAACAGAACCGGCACCTATCAAGCAATATTTGCCTAAAGATATGCCGCAAAGTATAGTTGCATTTGCCCCTACGCTTGCACCTTTTTTAATATGAGTCGAAAGGAAATTGCCGGAATGTCTTTTGCTCCTTGGAAACATATCGTTGGTAAAAACGGCATTCGGACCCAGGAAAACATCATCTTCAATATTCAGCCCTTCCCAAAGGGAAATGCTGTTTTTTATTGTGACCCTGTTGCCAATTACTACTCCGCTTTCAACAAACACATAATTACCAAGATTGCAATCCGTTCCTATTGAGACGTTATTCATTACATGTGCAAATGCCCAAACTCTTGTTTTATCGCCAATACTTTCCGATTCCACAATAGCGTTGGGATGAACAAAATAATTCTTTTCCATTAACTATTTTTTATTAAATGATTCACTTGAAGTTTCAAGCAGCTTAACCACTTCAAGGCCAATTGTACCGTCATTGATAAGAGGTTTATTGTAAATTATGGAATTAATAAATTCCTGGCATTCCAGCCTTAGTGGTTCGTGCTGCTCTAGTGGTAACATGGTAATTTCACCGGATTGGTAACCAAGCGCCCCTGAATCTCCGGCTTTACTTTTTATCCTGTTATCAATACCAAGTCCGTACAATTTCAATTTACCGTCAAGCGCAAGCATTTCATCATAAACAAGTGTACCTGCCGTGCCAAATACCTGCATTAATCTTACTTTGTTTGATGACAGCCAGCCTAAATGAATATGAGCAGTCGTTCCGCTTTTGAAGTTTAGATCAATGTGCGCGTTATTGGTATGCCTGAACTTATTTTTTGAACCCGGTGCGTTAAATGCACCGAAAGGATACTCATTCCTTATCGAATTAACTTTCCAGGGAGCTTCACCTAACAGGTAAAGTATGATTGAAAAATCATGTGGTCCCAGGTCCCAAATAACATCCACTTCAGTTTCCGGAGGCCCGAGATTTATCCTGGTTGATGTAATATGCAGTACTTTGCCAATTGCTTTTTTCTTAAGCAGCTCCTTTATTTTTCTTACAGCAGGAGCAAACTGGAACACATGCCCAACTGCAAGTTTCTTCCCCAATTTGCCGGCTGTGTAAACCATAGATTCAGCTTCTTCTGTGCTGTAAGCCATGGGCTTTTCTACAAACACATGTTTGCCAAGTATCATAGCTTCTTCAGCAAGTTCTTTGTGGGTTGTTACAGGCGTGGATATAACAACAGCGTTTATAGATTTATCCCGTAAAATTTCCCGGTAATCTTTTGTTATCTCAACCGTCGGAAATTCTTTTTTAATGAATTCAAGCCTTCCTGATTTCAGGTCGCTTACTTTTTTAACTTTGCAGTTTGGAAGACTCATAAAGTTCCTTACAAGCTTTGGTCCCCAGTACCCTGCACCAATTACACCTATGTTAATGATCTTTTCAGTAGTTTTAATAATTAAACTCCGCCTTTTCCGAATACCATGACAGGTATTGTTTTAAATAGAATTTTAAGGTCAAGCCATAAGGTCTGGTTATCCGCATAATACAGATCAAGCAGCACTGAATCGCTGAAAGTAACATCATCGCGGTTCCTTGCTATTATCTGCGCAAGCCCGGTAATTCCGGGTATAACTTTATATTTTAATTTATGCCAATCCTTGAAGTGTTCGTATTCATATGGTAAACAGGGTCTGGGACCAACAAGGCTCATGCTTCCTGTAAAAACATTCCATAACTGTGGCAGCTCATCAAGACTGAATTTTCTCAGGAATTTTCCGGCTGATGTTATTCTCGGATCATTCACCAGTTTTTTATATCCTTTATTTGCAGTTATCAGTCTTTCAAGATGCATTTCGTGAATTCTTGCGTCGTTATTCGCAAACATGGTTCTGAACTTGTACCATTTGAAAATCTTACCGTTCTTGCCAACTACGTTTGATTTGTAAAAGACCGGACCCCTGGAAGTAAGTTTGATCGAAAGAGCAATGAACAAAAATAGCGGGGTTGCCAGTAATATCAGGATACCGGAGGCAATAATATCAAATATTCTTTTGAATTTTTCAGAATATAGTGGTGAGAGTTTTGGTGAAACTGAAATAACCTTAAGATCGTGATACTCACCCTCATCAAGCTTTGCGGAGATTATATCAAAATGATTTGAAACAAGATTTACATGACAATTGGTCAGTTTACACTTTTCAATCAGATCCAGAAGTTTCTTGTTCTCAATATTCTGAATGGTGATAAAGATCTCATCAATTTCCTGTTCTTCCGTAATTGCAAGTATATCTTCCACCACACCTATGACCGGAACCCTGTTGACAATTGTACCGTTTTTTGCAGGATTTTCATCAATAAATCCAATAAGCTCAATATGATAATGTGGTTTTACAGTTAGTATTTCAGAAAAGAAGATGCCCAGGTTACCGGCTCCTACAGCAATTGCACGCCTTGTGATAAAATCTTTTATATTTCCGCCAACATAATTAGCCCTTAATAATCTTCTTAACAGAAGGACACGGGTTATGAATAGAAGCGCAAATGAAATTGAAAAATAAATTATTACCTGTGTTCTTGAATCATGAAGAGCTTCCTGGGTTTTGATAATAAAGATACCGATAATAATAATAATGCTATTTATCAGTAAACCCTTTAATATAAGCAGGGTTTGCTCACCAACACGAAGGAAATATTTATGCTTATACAGCTGGTAATATCTGAATATGGGAATAATAAGTAACGCACCAAACATGAATATAAGGAATTTCTCAATGAAGGATAGTTCGGTAAAATAAAATTCAATACCGGGTGCTGTAAAGTAAAGCGCAAGTATGAACGCGATAAAAGTACACAGGATATCATTAACTGATAAGATCAGTTTTTTTGCACCCCATTTTTTTATGAATTCATCGAGCATTTTAATTTGTTACCGGTTAATAATTGAGAGTAATATTATAAATAAAATTTCTTAATTGTGCCGCAAACATATTGTATCATTTCTTCTGTTATTTCGGGATACATGGGAATTGAAAGTATTTCGTCAGCATATTTTTTAGCAACCGGAAAATCATCCGCGGCATAACCTAAATGTGAATACGCTTTCTGCATATGAAGCGGGAGCGGGTAATGTAACCCGTTTTGAACTCCGTTTTTGTTGAGGTGATCAATCAGTTTTTCCCTGTTCTTTACACGGATAATATATAAATGATATACAGGATCAACATACTCCGGGTGCCATGGAGTAACAACTTCTTCAATTCCTAATGAATTAAAAGTTTCTGTGTACAACTTTGCAGCTTTTCTTCTCATGTTGGTCCACTTTTCGATATACTTCATCTTAACATTCAGTACACCTGCCTGAATTTCTTCAAGCCTGTAATTGTGTCCTTCGATATCGTGAATATACTTTTCAATTGAGCCGTGCTGACGGTATTTATACATATAATCATACAGCTTGTCATCGTTTGTTGTAACAGCGCCGCCTTCACCATATGCCCCAAGATTCTTTCCGGGATAAAAACTGAAAGTACCAATTACTCCTAATCCGCCAATCTTTTTACTTTTATACGTCGCAAGGTGAGCTTGTGAGCAGTCTTCTACTACATGCAGGTTATGCTTTTTTGCAATATCCAGTATTGTATCCATTTCAGCGGGTTGACCGTAAAGATGGACAGGGATTATTGCTTTTGTATTTGGTGTTATTGCAGATTCAATCTTATTAACATCAATATTGTATGTTTTCTCGTCATTATCAACAAAAACGGGTTTTGCGTAACATAAGGAAACGCCTTCGGCAGTCGCTATGTATGTATTTACCGGTACAATTACTTCATCTCCCTGTTTAATTCCGAGTGCGTGCATTGCCACATGAAGGGCATCGGTACCGGTACTTAATCCAACAGAGTGTTTTACATTATGTATCTTAGCAAAATCTTCTTCAAATTTTTTGGCCTTTTTACCGCATATATATGCCGTATTATCCAATACATCATTTATTTCTTTTAAAACTTCTTCTTTTATACCCTGATACTGGGTTTTGAGATCAACAAAAGGAACGTTCATTAATCACTTAACTTTCTATTATGGTCGAGTTTAGTTGCAAAATTTTGTTAAAATTACTTAAAAATAACCATTTTTAAAACCCAAAAGAAATAATCTCAATACGGTATAATTAAAGAAAAAATAACGTAAAAAAGTGCTAATTTGCTGCCCTTTTGTTCTGAATGATTGAAATCAGCACGGAAAGTGCCAATACGGCAAGTATGACGATTAAGGAAATGAAAACAGGTATGTGCCACGCTGAATTTATCATGGGAAGCAGCATTTTTATGCCAACATAAACCAGTATGATCCCCACACCTTTTTTGACAAATTCGAATTTATCAGCAACGGCTGAAAGCAGAAAATACATTGAACGGAGCCCGAGAACAGCCAGTATGTTAGAAGAGAAAATTATGAAGGGGTCGGTTGTAATAGCAAAAATAGCCGGAATTGAATCTATCGCAAATACGAGGTCAGTTGATTCAATTACCAAAAGACAAACAAAAAGCGGAGTTGCGTAGTGCAGACCATTCTTTTTGATGAAGAAATGTTCACCGTGATACTCCGTGGTAACTTTATAGAACCTTTTAAAAAGTTTTAGAACTTTATTGTTTTCAGGGTGAATTTCCTTTTCTTTACCAAATGCCATTTGGTAACCTGAATAGATCAATATGGCACCGAAGAAGTAAAGTACGAATCCAAAGTTTGAAATGAGCGCGGAACCCAGCAATATGAAAACGCCGCGCAGGATTATTACACCAACAATTCCCCAGTTCAAAACGCGCCTTTGTGCGTGGAAAGGTATTTTGAAATATTTAAACAAAACCAAGAATACAAAAAGATTATCAACGCTTAAAGATTCTTCGATTATATAACCTGTAAGGAATTCAATTGCTTTTTGCTGACCTAAAAAATAATATACTCCCGCATTGAAGGCTAATGCAATACTTATCCAGAATATAACCCACTTGAGTGCTTTTTTAGGTTCCATTTAAATTTTTAACGCAGTCTATTATTGAGGGATCTCGTTATTTGGCGAAGTGAATTCAAAATTGCTTATTTTGTCATTCCATTTTATTTCAGCTTCATCGCTTTCTGATTTGCCGTACTCATTTGCCATTACTATATTAATTACAAGCGGCTTTTTTGTTGAATCAAACCTGATTATGTAGCCGTTCTTTGCGTCAACCTGTTCAACAAGATTTCCTTTTGGATTAGATATTTTATCTTCCATTTTTAACAGCACTTTCCATCCGTCAGATTCTTTCTGCATAAAACTTCCGCGTTTTATCCAGTAGCTGTTATCTGTCTGCTTCATAACTATAGCGGCAATTGCTGACTGTTTACCGTTACTAAGGAGGTCTCCTTTTGCAATGACTTTTACTTCATCGCCATACAAAGTCTGAGCGAATTTCTTTTCATCTTCGATGTTGGTTAAGCTTGATTGCGTTTGTTTTGTATCTTTTCCGCAGGCATTCAAGAAGAAAATTATGGCAAAAAATGAGGCAAAATTGAGGAAAATCTTCATTTTGATGGATTTAGTTTTTGTTGTACTGCAAATATAACCAGAGTAAAATTCAGGTTAAAGGGAAAATAGATTGATTTATTTGATATGAATAATTAAGTTTGATATAATAAATCTTATTAATTTAAATAACGGAGTGCCTTATGAAACTGATAATTTCATTCATTTTTTTGTTTTCAGCGAATATTTTTTCGCAATGGGTAAATCTAAATCCAATCCAGCCTTTTGAAGATCTCCATAAAATTGATTTCATTAACCAAAATACCGGGTGGATAGTTGGTAATCAGGGGATAGTATTGCATACAAGTGACGGCGGAGCAAACTGGGTATACAGAAATACTCCTTCAGCTAACTTGATAAATATTGATTTTGTGAATGGCAATACAGGATACGTCAGCAGTGAAAGTAATATAATGTTCAAAACAACGAATGGTGGAGTTAACTGGTCTCAATTGGATATGAATAATAATTCCCCGATCTATTCTTACTATTTTGCAGATGCTAACACCGGAATAGTTGCCGCAGGATATAATTTAATTAAGACAACAAATGGCGGGACTAACTGGGATATAATTCTGAGGGGAAGCAACAGATATTTCCTTTACACGTTCTTTATTAATACAAGTACCGGATATGTATCTTCCTTTAACGGTGAATTGCTGAAGACAACGAATTTTGGAAACAACTGGAGTTCTAACACTGCACCTTACGGCAAGCTCTTTTTTGCCAATGAAAATACCGGGTGGCATTACGAAGGAAATCAATTTGTAAATACACTCAGAAAAACCACTAATGGCGGGATGAACTGGTTTGTACAATCACATCCTTTAACCCGTTTGCTTTCAATTGAATTTGTTGACGCTAATACAGGATACGGAATTGGATATCCAAATACTATGTATACTACCAACGGCGGTAATAACTGGTCAATATTGCAGGCAGGAAGTGAGGGTGCTGACGTGAAAGCTCTAAACTCAAATTCAGCTATGATTGCGGGCGGATACAATTTTATTGCAAAAACAACTAATTCCGGTCTGAATTGGAATAATATTTCGAAAAAAATCAATACTGATATGCTTGTAAAGTTCTTTGATCAAAATACTGGTTATATTTCAGGTGTAAGAGGAATTTTTGCGAAATCTTTTGATGGAGGGAATACATGGACAAAAATTCAAATAGGAACACTTGAAAAGCTGGAATTATATTTCTTGAACCTTAATACAGGTTGGTTATTGTCAGGTGACAGAAAAGTATACAAAACAACAAATGCGGGAATTAACTGGAGTATTACAAATTTAAATACTACACAACAATTGTTCAATATTTATTTTGCCGATCAGAACAAAGGATGGATATCCGGTGATTCAGGTACAATATTGTATACTTCAAACAGCGGCTCAAATTGGTCAAACTTAAATACCGGGATTCATTCAAAGATTTTGAGGACCGTTCAGTTTAGTAATCAAAATTTAGCAGCAATTACCATGGATAGTATAATTCTGGTTTCAACAAATATGGGAATTAACTGGTCAGAAAATTATATCCCGGAAGAAAACTGGATCTTTGATGTATGCATTACAGATAACAATTCTGCATATGCATTTAGTTATAAATATATATTTAAAACTTCAAATTCGGGATTGAACTGGATTAAAGTTAATAACGACCTGATGAATGGTTTAAAACGAGTAAGCACAATAGGAAACACTTTATATGCGGTTACAGGTTCAAATGTTTATAAATCTGTGAACGGGGGAATCAATTGGGCTAATTCTGAATTAAATAATTCTCCAAATACATGCTATAGTATTTCATATATTAATGAAAATACCGGCTGGGTTGCGGGTGAAAATGGTTCTTTGTTCAGAAATACAAACAGTGCCGCAATTGGCATTGAACCAATTTCTAGCGAAATCCCGAATCAGTTTTTACTTCATCAAAATTACCCAAATCCGTTTAACCCTGAAACCAATATTAGATTTGATTTGCCGGAAAATACATTTGTAAAGTTAATTGTATTTGATATTACAGGAAAGGAAATTGAAGTATTGTTAGATGATGCTATGAGTAGAGGAAGTTATGAAATCAAATGGAACGCTGCAAATTTGCCTAGTGGTGTTTATTTCTACCGTATAATTACTGAAAAATTTTCGGATTCACGGAAAATGATATTAATAAAATAATTCAATAAAACCCGCATTAAAGCGGGTTTTTTATTGTTCATTGTTAATCTTGCCCTTATTAAGTAACTTTGCACTTAATCAATACAAAATATGGGACTTTTTGATAAATTAAAGCAGGGTTTGAAGAAAACCCATGAAAATATATTCAATAAAATTGATAAGCTTGTTAATGCCAAAAGCGATATTGATGACGATTTCCTTGATAACCTCGAAGAGATCCTTTTGAGCTCTGATGTAGGCGTAAATACCACTGAAAAGATAATCAAGAATCTTAAAGAGCGCGTTAAGGAAGAAAAATACGAGCGCACTGACCAGCTTCAGGCGATTTTAAGAGATGAACTGAAGAAAGCTTTCGTAAGCGGTAACGGTGAAGTAAAAGAACCATTCAAAGTAGATAAAAAACCATACGTAATAATAGTAATTGGAGTAAACGGTGTAGGCAAAACAACTTCAATAGGTAAGCTTGCTTACAATTATAAAAATGCGGGTTATAGTGTGCTTATTGGCGCAGCGGATACTTTCCGCGCGGCTGCTAACGAACAGCTTGAAACCTGGGCAAAACGATCAGGGACAGAAATTATTCAATTGGCTCATGGCAGCGACCCCAGCGCAGTTGTCTACAATACAATTCAATCAGGTATAGCAAAAGGATATGATGTTGTTATAATTGATACTGCGGGAAGGCTCCATACAAAAGTTAACCTGATGGAAGAACTCAGCAAGATAAACCGCGTTATACAAAAACAGCTACCGGATGCTCCGCACGAAGTGCTTCTTGTATTGGATGCAACCACTGGTCAAAACGGTATGACACAGGCAAGAGAGTTCAGTAATTCAATTCCGCTTACCGGACTTGTATTAACAAAGCTTGACGGAACCGCAAAAGGCGGAATTGTATTGAAGATAAGCAGCGAAATGAAAATTCCCGTGAGATACATTGGAGTAGGTGAACAAATTGACGACCTGCAGGTTTTTGATAAGGAAAGTTTTGTTCACGCTTTGCTTGAAGATTGACCTCTAATCCTGAGAGACTGCCGCAGGCAGGAACGAAGGGTTCCATTGGGTTGCTTTAATTCTTATTTAACCATGACCAGTCAGATAAAAATATTACCCCAGTTCATAGCTAACCGAATAGCGGCCGGGGAAGTTGTAGGCAGACCCGAAGCTGTTGTAAAGGAGCTCATCGAAAATTCAATTGATGCCGGCGCGGCTTCTGTTCAATTGATAATTCGCGATGCGGGTAAAGCATTGATACAGGTAATTGATAACGGCAGCGGAATGAATGAGGATGACGCTATCTTAAGCTTTCAAAGGCATGCAACAAGCAAAATATCCGTTGCTGATGACCTAGAACATATCACAACACTTGGTTTTAGGGGTGAAGCGCTTGCTTCAATTGCAGCCGTGGCGCAGGTTGAGCTTAAAACCCGTACGGAAGAGGATGAACTTGGCACTCTGATCAAAAATCACGGAAATGAAATTGTTGAGCATACAAAGGTACAAACTGAAAAAGGTACATCAATTGCTGTAAGGAATTTGTTTTACAATACCCCCGCACGAAGAAATTTTTTAAAGACCAACCAGACCGAATTCAGGCATATTTACGATACATTTACAAGGCTAGCAATTGCAAATCCGGGATGCGCATTTTCATTTATCAATGAAGATGAAGAGATCTTCGACCTGCCGGCACATTCATTAATTGATAGACTAACATCTATATTTGGCAAAGAAGCAGGTGAGAACCTGCTGGAAGTAGAGCATTCAAATGAACTGCTTTCTCTTAAAGGGTACATTTCCAAACCCAGTTTTACCAAAAAAAGCAAACAGGACCAGAATCTGTATTTGAACAACAGATATGTTGTGAGTAAAGCTTTATCATTTGCAGTGCACTCAGCTTATGAAGACCTTGTTGATAAGGGCGACTATCCTAATTTTTTCCTTTTCATAACACTTGACCCTGAAAAATTTGATATCAACGTTCACCCTTCAAAACTGGAAGTTAAGTTTGAAGAAGAGCGCGCAATATTCAGTTTTGTGCGAAGGGGTGTATGGAGTACACTTGAAAAAAATGACCTGATAGTTAAGGTTAAGATTCCCGAAACCGCCGGATTTGATGCGGTTCAGAATAAACCGGTATATAATGCCAATATTTTTAAATCCTCAAATTTCACCGGCAAAACGCCACAAAGCGGCGGATTTACTTTCAAAAAACATGAAGGCTCCGAGGGTGAATCAACAGTAATTCATGAAATGTTCGGGAAGAACCAAAAATCAGCATTTGAATTTACAGATGAAGGTTTGGTTGAACCTGTAAAAACCGCGCTTGATGAAAAGATGTATAAAGAACCTGATACCGACAGCCTTGTAAATAAGAACGAAATATGGCAGTTCCAGAGAAAATATATAATGTACCAGCTTGAAAGTACTTTGATGATAATTGATCAGCATGCGGCGCATGAGAGAATATTGTATGAACAGGCAATAGACAGGCTTAACTCAAATGCCAATTTAACACAGCAGCTGCTAATACCTATATACGTTGAGCTGAACCCGGTTGATTATGAAGTGGTGAAATCAATTGTTGCGGAGCTTGGTTCATTGGGGTTTGATCTTGAAGTGCAAAGCAAACGGAAAGTTAAAATTAAGGGAATTCCATCTGATGTGAGAATAGGTGATGAAGGCAAGATACTGCAGGAACTGATAGATCAGTTTAAGGAGTATGATATTAAACTGAACCTTGAAAAGCGTGATAACCTTGCAAAATCATATGCATGCAAGCATGCAATTAAAGCGGGTGACCATCTGACTGAAGGTGAAATGCTGAACCTCATAGATAAGCTGTTTTCTGTCAAGATGCCGTATGTTTGTCCCCACGGCAGACCCACAATAGTAAAGCTCTCTATGGATGAGCTTGATAAAATGTTCTACAGGACGGGGTTATAAAAGATCTATAACTCTTATTTCAACAACACCAATTTTTTAGTTTCGTTAAATTGATCTGTTCTAATATTATAGTAATATATGCCACTTGGCATGTTTGAACCATCCCATTGAACTTTATAGAACCCTGTGTTTAAAACTTGATTGACCAAAGATTCAATACTTCTCCCTCGAATATCAAATATGGTAAGCTTTACGTACCCCCTTTTTTGAATTTGAAAACCTATGTAAGTATGCGGATTAAATGGGTTAGGATAATTTTGTTCTAAAGCAAAGTATTTTGGTTGTTCATTCGAACTGGAAATTATCCCGATTGGCTGTGAATACTTTATAGTAACTATATCACTGGAAGATCCTGAACCTCTGCTTGAACCCGTAACGTATACATTATTTTCGTTATCAACAACAATTGAATTTGCCATGTCTGAACTATCGGGTGGTCCATTGTATCTTAAAGCCCATTGTTCATTGCCTTGAGGATCATATTTTATTGAAACATAATCTGAAAGGTTGTTACTGTTGTTACTGTTGTTACTGGAACCTGCGACATAAACATTGCCCAAATTATCTATGTCAATTGAAGTAGGAAATTCATTGTTATTACCAGGTCCATTGTATGTACGAACCCAAAGCTCATTACCCAATGAATCATATTTAATAGTTGCAATATCGCTTGATATTGGGTTTAATACTGAAATAAAACCGGTAACATAGATGTTATTTTGATTATCAACAATAATTTTATTTGCCCAATCGTAGTTATTGCCAGGACCATTGTAAGTTTTTACCCATTTTTGATTTCCGCTTGAATCATATTTTATCGTTAAAAAATCAGGACCGTTGTTTAAACTCCAACTATATCCAGAAATATAAACATTGTTTAAATTATCAATTGATACTGACCTAGCCTCTTCAGTATCTTCAGTTTCGCCTGAATATTTTCTTAACCAAAGAGGATTACCTGTTTTATTATATTTTACTAATACAGTTGATGCTCCCGTGAAAAGTTCAGATAAGAAACCAGTTACATATATGTTATTCTGATTATCCAAAATAGCATCCCAGCCAAAACTGTCTCCTCCTTCACCGCTAATCCAATTGGCCCATTGAAAGACTCCATCTTTATTGTATTTCACAGTTGCGATATGATAAATTCCTCCAATAGATTGCTGGCTTCTGCCGGTAATATAAACATTTGATGAGTCATCTACTAAAATTCTATTAGGATCGTCATCTCCACCTCCACCACCATTATATCTTTGAACCCATTGTTGTATGCCGTTTGAATTATACTTTATTGTTGCGTAATCATCTCCAGTTCCATTTCCCTTACTTCTGCCCAGAACATAAATATTACCCGAATTATCACTTTCTATCGATAAAATATGGTCTTCTGAATTCCCGGGACCATTATATGTTTGCATCCAAAGTAAAACACCGCTAGGATTGTATTTAATTGTAATGAAATCTCTGAAATTTTGAGCAGTTGAGCTGGATCCCCCAATAATTATATTTCCCAAATTGTCTAATGTACAACACTGACCAGCATCAAAAGAGTTTGCTGAACCATTAAACCTCAGTAACCATTCCTGCTGAACTTGAGTATAAAGGTTATTTAGTATAATTAATGAAAATAATAAGATTTTAAATTTATTACTTAACAGATCATTAAAGTTTAGATTTACTTACTAAATATAGCAGTAAATAAAACTCTAAAAAATACAATTATCTACGTAAATTACTTCAGCAAAATTCCCGGCAATTCGTCTATTGAATCAATCATAAACGCGATCCCTTTAAATTCATCTTTTCCTAAATAATCTTTTACCCAGCTTGGTGTATGTTTATGCACTTTCTGAATTACTTTCAGTTTAGAAAATCTTTCATCGTTCATTCGTAAATAAAGGGGGAGAGCAAGATCAAGCGAAAACACATCGCCAATTACATAATCGGGTTTTTCGGCGAGCAAAATTTTAAAATAGTTCTTCCTTCTCAGATTCACTTTAAAGCGTTTGGTAATCTCCAGTGATTCAGGAAGCTCTTTGAATGAATTATCAACCACAAATTTCCTGGCGTCTCCTATTGCGTGAAGTCTTCCCCTTACGATGGCGTTTTCGTTAGTAACAGTCTGACCCGCTTTGCGGAAAAGGTGTTCAATTTTTTCAGTTTTGGAGTTTGATACAACAACAATTTCAACGCCCGCGGAATTCAGTTTCTTCACAATTGCACCCGAAGTTTCAACCGGTTTCAATTTTCCTTCCAGTTTAAACTGTGTTGTTGATTTCATGAAACAGTCATTGGAATACTCAGCCAGTGTCATATTGCCCTTTTTTAATATGGCGTCTTTTAATCTTGCAAGCTCCTGCTTAAAATGTGAGTATGAACGCTTGCTGGCTGCCCTGTTCATGTAATCAAATATCGCGTTGTTATCTCCAAAAGGGTCTTCCTGGTAATAGCATGAAACACTCCCTTCCAAAAACCAGCCGTATTCATAGGGTGTATTATCCATATCTTTTTTCGCTTCCTGAAGCAAACTGTCAATTTCTTTTGGTGTATCGCCCGAAAGTGATGCGGTCGTAACCAAGATGTAATTCCATACATAACCAGCCTCAATATCCTGGTTCGTCCATACTCCGTCAAAATCTGAAATTAATTTAACAATAGCCATATTATGCTTTTTAAATTACTGTAAATGTATTATTTTCGGGGATTAATTTTCAAATTTAACATTAATCTTCAATTAATTTAATGCAAGAATCCGGTTCAAAAAATATCTCTGGCGGTTCAAATAATTCTCCCGGCGGTTCAAAAAAACCGCTGGAACATAAAAAAAATGTCTCTGCAATAGTAATTGTTGCCGCACTGGGATATTTTGTTGATATTTATGACCTGATACTCTTCAGCATTGTTAGGATTTCCTCGCTTAAATCACTTGGCGTTACAGGTGATGCGCTGCTATCTGACGGTGTAATGCTGCTTAACATGCAGATGGCGGGTATGCTCATTGGCGGAATTTTGTGGGGAATACTTGGCGATAAACGCGGAAGAATTTCTGTTCTGTTTGGTTCTATCATAATGTATTCTGTGGCTAATATTTTAAACGGATTTGTGATGGATGTGCAGCAGTATGCTGTGTTAAGAGTAATTGCGGGAATCGGCCTGGCTGGGGAGCTTGGCGCGGGAATTACATTGGTAAGCGAAGTAATGAGCAAAGAATCACGCGGTTACGGAACTACAATTGTTGCATCAGTTGGAATACTTGGAGCGGTTGTGGCGGCTTTTGTAGCTGATATATTTGACTGGCGCACCGCTTATTTTGTCGGCGGGGGACTCGGGTTACTTTTACTGTTCTTAAGGATTGGTGTATATGAATCAGGAATGTTCAAAAATATTAAGAAGGATGAAATAGGCAGGGGACAGTTCCAGCACCTGTTTACCAACTGGCTAAGATTTAAAAAGTACGTAAAATGTATATTGATAGGCGCACCGCTATGGTTTGTTGTTGGTGTGCTGATTACCTTCAGTGACGCTTTTGCCAAAGCGTTGGGAGTTGAAGGCATTGCCCCGGCAAAATCAGTGATGTTCACATACATCGGTCTTGCATTCGGTGACCTTTTAAGCGGATATTTAAGCCAGTATTTCAAATCACGAAAGAAAATAATATTTGCATTTATACTTGCAACGAATATCCTGATAGTAATATATCTTTTCTTCAATCATTTCGGCTCATTTTACTTTTATACAATTTGCCTGCTGCTTGGCGTGAGCTGCGGATATTGGGCAGTGTTTGTTACAAATGCATCTGAACAGTTTGGTACAAACCTGAGAGCAACAGTAACAACAACTGTGCCTAATTTCGTGAGGGGAGCAGTCGTTCCCTTAACGCTTTTGTTCCAGTATTTGAAGGGTCCTACGGGAATAATATATTCCGCAGCAATAGTGGCGGGTATCGCACTATTATTGGCGTACATATCAGCATCAAAACTTGAGGAAACTTATGGTAAGGATCTTGACTATATTGAGATGATATAATTTCCCCC
>JABFSP010000194.1 GCA_013140565.1 Ignavibacteria bacterium | reverse complement strand
CTTAAAACCCGTTAATTTATAAATAATTTATGATAATATTAATTCAGTAAAATTGATGAAATTACTCATTAGAGCAGCGATTTTGATTGTAATTCTGAATTTAGCCGTGAAAGCTGATTCTACCATAACAAAAAAAACATTTAAGCCGAAAAAGACTACAATAATGCAGGATCTTGGCTATGACCTTAAATATTTCGCAATTGACTGGGGTGCATTCTTCGCAGCACCGTTTAGCAGTAGTAAAAATCTCATCATTTCTTCTGCTGTTGTAGGTGGTACAGTGTTATCATCAACGCTTGATAAAGATGTACGCAAACAATTTTCCGTTCCCGGTTTATCTCAATACAGCGGCACATTTCTGGATGGACCTACTTTTTACGGTTATGTTCAGTACCCGAGTATTTTAGGTGGTGCATTATATACAATAGGTTTGTTGGCTAGAGAGAGCGAACTGAGAAAAACAGGCAGAATGCTGATACAGTCTCTGGTATATTCCGGTACAGTTACAATGGCTCTCAGGTACGCAACTGGCAGGCACAGACCCTTCAGTTCTTCGGGGAATCAATATGAATTTTCATGGTTTAATTCAGCGGGCGATACTCAATCGTTTCCCTCGGGACATACAGTTGTGGCTTTTGCAACATCCACAATACTTGCAGAACAGATTGATACATGGTGGGCAAGGGGCATTTTGTATTCTTTTGCTGCCTTAACAGGTTATGCCAGGCTGCATTATGATAAGCATTGGTTCAGCGATATTTTATTCGGGGCTGCACTTGGATTCGGTTCTTCAATGTTCGTTATACACAGGGAGCGAGACAGGGAAAATGAAATAAAACAAAAATTGAAAAAAGGCGGTGGATTTTCTTTTACGCCGACTATGAATGGAGTTAATTTTACTTACGGGTTTTAGCTTCAGAATGAAAATCCGGTTCCGAAGTAAATTGAGCTTTCTATTTCTTTTGATCTGGCGTATGTTAATCTGAAGGTAATATCCCTGTTGAGCAGGAACATGAACAATCCCGCCCCGTAACCTGTATGCCACAGGTTTGAATTTTCCCCTTCAACAAATACCCTGCCTGTTTCAGCAAATGTGAAGATACCGACAGTCTCAGGCAGCAATATGTTCATATTGAATAGCTTTAATCTTAACTCCGCTGAACCAAGTAATGCGCCATCACCTGCAAACCTTTCACCTGCAAATCCCCTAAGCAGCTTAGAGCCGCCAAGAAAAGCCGATTCAAAGAACGGGAAATCACCGAAAACTTTTTCTCCCCATAGCCTTAGTCCCAGAGAAATATTCTGTTTGTAACTCAAATACCCTCTTATATCACCTGATACTCTCCCAAAATTGTATACTTCATCAAATATTCCGGGGTAATAGGTTCCGTTAAAATTCACAAAATAACCTGAAAATGGCGCCGTTGAGTGATCACGCCTATCGAAAGTAATTCCACCCGATGCACCAAAAAGGTTAACCGGACTTGTAGTCAAACTTCTTAATGTATAATCAATTGTATCACTTTGTTTGACATCAAAATTCTTATAAATTAAGCCGGCATTAAAGAAAAGAGACTTGTTGCGTGGGAATGAAATTGAAGGATCGAGTGTAAATACCTCGTGAACCACTTCATAGAAACTGTTTTGATATTCGTTTTTGTTAAAATATGTATTGTTTCCCTGCCCGAAATAATTGTTTATTTCAAGCCCTGATTTCCTGAAGTGAAAATTCAATTTGGCATTCTTAACTATTCCCATAAAATCAAAATCGAGATCAGCCACTAAACCCGTTAGGCTCTTTTTTGCAGGTGCATAACCCGCCGTAAAATTCAGTTTATACAAAAAAGGATCCATCCTGAAACCGTATTTACGATAGCTGTAAGTTCCTCCAAAAAACGGACCTATATCGGGGGTATATAAAAACAGCGGGAAAAAACTTGTTCGCTGGAATTTATCCGGCGGCATTATGGGGTTATAACGCAACTCAGCGATTTCTTCTTCATATTTTTTCTTTTCTTCTTTGGAAATACTATCTTTAACTTTCTTAAACTCAGTTAGAAGTTTTTCATGATTTGAATCATATTTACCATTATCCCGCGAAATATCACCCTTTGATTCGGTTTTTTTTCCGTCATCATACAATAACACATTTTCTTCCGATGAATTGGTTACAACATCTTTTCCGTCTCCTCCTATAATTCGTATTTTCGGCGCATTATCTGATTTTCCGGAAATTACCACCTCATCATCACCATCCTGCAGGTATATCCTTATTTCATCTGTGACTTCATTATTGAAACGCTTATATTTCAATATCTCGTCTTTACTTTTACCGGCGTCTTCTTTGTTCTCAAAAGTCATAATTTCCGTGAAATCTTTGTTATCGCTATTCGGATCATAAGTGTTAGTCACAGGGTTAAGACCAATAATAACCAGGTCATTTTTATCCGTTGTATAAATATCTACAACTGAATTCACAAGTTCATAATACTCTCCGGATGCTTCTTTGAGTTCATCCCGCCTGGATTTCAATTTCGAAACTATCTCATCTTTTGCTTTATGGTAAACTTCGGAAGGGAGTTTCTTTACAGCATTTTCAATGACATCATTGGTCAGTTTGCTTATAACTTCATTAGTTACTTCATTCCAGGAATCACGTGAAAGAAATGTCAGGAACCGCTGATCCAGGTACCTGCCGCTCCACGTCATATAGCGCATCTTAGGGTAACTGTATCCAAAATTATTTAACTGGGGTACGTTTTGCTCAGCAATAAATGGCAGAAGTCCGTCAAATTTTGCAAACGCCTGATCTCTATCCAGCGGGAAAGGCTGGTAAACCTTGTTTTCACCATCTTTGTATCTTATCCACTTCCACTGATCTTTGTGGCGGTCCCAGTCACCTAAAAATATATCCAGCAGTCTTGCTTTCAAAAATGTCCTGCTATCCACTGACTCATCGAACTCTTCATTAAGCCTATCGAGCAGTTTAACAGTGCTGATAACCTTATCTGAGCCTTCAAACTGTGCTTCATCGGGTACAATTTCCATCATCCCAACCAAACCGCCAAATTCCTTTTGGTACCATCCTAACATAGGGTCATCAGGAAGTATAACCAGAGTATAATCTGAGTGATATACGCCTGCGGCATCAAGAATAGAGTTTACGACAAATCCGGCATATGGATTAGATGAGCTTATCTGGTCCTGAATTATATCTTTGGCAATTGATTCCTGCAGTTCCAAAGGCAGAGTTTTTTTTGGGTCTTTATCAAGTGAACGGAACTTGTATTCTTTGCCGTCACCACCTTTAAACTTCAAAGCTTTTGTTTGCTGGCCGCCGCCTTTTTCAGTCGGGGTAAGTCCCCCGCCATACTTAGATAAATTTACCACCCCGACTTTTACGGGTGTTGTCCAAACATCACGCCAATGAGAGCCGAAGAAAAATTCATGCAATGCTCCTGCATCGTAATTTTTCCCGGGGGTTATAGTTTTGTATTCAGTAAACCAATCTGCTTCAGTTTGAGAATACGTTTGGATAAATGAACAACAATTTAAAATAAAAATAAGAGATATAAGTATGAACTTAGAAAATGACATTTTGCCTCCGGTAATTTGGATGAAGCAATTATAAAAATGGTTTTTTTAGGACCCCTCCTTAAAAACCAAATGAC
>JABFSP010000367.1 GCA_013140565.1 Ignavibacteria bacterium | reverse complement strand
CGGTTTAAAAAACAAATGAAATATTTACTTATACTTTTAATTCCGGCGATATTCATTTCATGCTCCAAAGAAGAAACTCCACAAACACAGCAGAAGGTCACACAGGATGATAGTGATAACCCCGCTAATACCAACTTAACACCGGAGGAAAAATTCTCGGCAGCAATACTTGTTGATTTCCTCGAAGACAGCGAAGACGAGGATCTGGGTTCATTCCTTGAAACTGAAATTTATAAAATGGGAGCAAGTTATAACGGTGCATCTGTGATCGAAGTAACTCCCAGCACATGGCTGGTATCACTTGAAAAAGAAGGAAGCGTAAAAAACTACCTTTTGCAGAAGTACGTTGATCTAAAATCAAATGAGTATTACTTCTCATTCAAAGAAACCACATTGAATTTAACTGATGTAATATCACGCGTAAAACCCAAAACTCAGGCTGGTGAATGATTTACATTTGCGAGGAGCGAAAGCGACGAAGCAATCTCGCAAATTCAACGACTTAATATTATTTTGGATTTATCACTAACATAGCTTTTCAAACATAATCGCTTTTTCCATGTCTACCGTCTAGATACTTGCTGCGGTTTATCCCGCACTTGATGCGGGACAGGTATGACCTAATCACTGCAAATTCGCATGCTCAACCATAATACACCTGTTTTGCACAACCTTTATTCCTTTTTCCTCAAGCAGCTTCGCTGCGTTATCATTGTAAATACCCAACTGAAACCACACATACTTTGGCGCGGGCGCCATCTGCAAAATCTCCAGCGCATGCGCATCCAGATATTCCGGTCTGCGGAATATCAGCACCATATCAATCGGGTCAATTAAACGGTTCACTTTATCAATTACATTTTGCCCAAAGAGCTCCGTACCTTCAAGTTTTGGGTTTACGGGAAATATCATATAATCATGCTGCTGCATATACAATGGCACTTTATACGCATATTCCCACTCGTCTTTTTTGGCCCCAATTACTGCAATGGTTTTGGTGTTTTCAAGCATTTCTTCTATTATTGTCATATTTCTTTACCTATTTAATGATACAAACAGATTTATTGCTGATTTTGTTCTGAATTTACAATGATTCGGACTCTACACCTCAAGCCCTTTTGCATTGAATTTAAAAGTAACAAAAAGTATTTTTGTATTAATATGATAAGTAATTCAACAAAATTTCTTATATTATTCAGGCTTAAAACCAATTATTTAGAATTCAGAATATGATGTCCCGACTATATAAAAGCGGGACATTTTTTTTATATACAGCTTCAAATTAGAAATTTTTATGAATAACGCGGCAAATACGGCAAAAAAATATTTTCCCCATACTTCAATTAAAAGTATTGAATTCGTTTCACCCGTATTTGCAAGAAAATATAAAATAGTTGTATTTGTACCATTAAAAAATGCAGATGAACTTACTTTTAAAATGGCGGCAGCGGGTGCGGGGAACATTGGTAAGTACTCGGTTTGTTCTTTCAGAACAAAGGGTGTTGGAACTTTCATAGGTTCAGCTGCTTCAAAGCCAAAGATCGGCAAAAAAGGCAGATTTGAAATGGTTGAAGAAATACGGCTTGAAATGATATGTGAACAAAATGAGCTTGATGAAGTTATCAATACTGTTTACAAAAATCATCCCTACGAAGAACCTGCATGCGAGATATACCCTGTAATAGTTAAAGATACAAAGCTGAATAAAGAGACCGCTTTAGTTCATCTGAAAAAAACTGTAAAAATAAAAGACATTTTAAAAAAAGCAGGACCGAAAATTTCTATATCCGCGCTTTCCGCAAAATTGCTTAATACCGGTGTAAGAAGAGCGTTAATTGATCTGACCGGGAAAACTGATTATGAAATAAGCCCCGCCAGAGGCAAAACGATTGTAATAAGAAAAAATAAAAATATAATTAACTTCGAAGTAATATGAGTATGAAAGAAAGAATTCTGCAGCTTTACAAACTGAACCGTATTGACAGGGAACTTCATGAACTTATAAGCTTAAGGGGTGATATTCCCGCGAAGATCGAAGACCTGAGCTCTGAGAAGAACCAGCTTGATAACCGTGCAAATGAGCTCCGTGCGGAGCTTGATGATATTGTTGCATCAGAAAATAACGTGCAGAACGAAAATAATCACCTGCTTGAAAAAATCGAAAAGAACGATGAGCTTCTCCGCAGCGGTGCGGTAAAATCGAACAAAGAGTACGATGCGCTTGCCAAGGAAATTGATGACGCGACTAATAAGATAAAAGAGAACGAAAAGGCAGCAAAGGAAGATAACTCCGCGCGGAAATCCTCAATTGAAAATGAGCTAATTCTTATTGCGGGTCAGTTGGAAGATGTAAACGTTGAGCTTGAGCAGAATCTGAAGGAGCTTGATGAATTAACCCGCCAGACCGGTGAAGAAGAAACCGAGCTTAATGAGCAGCGCACGGAACTGTTAAAGAATATCGACCCTGAAGATCTTTCATACTACGACAGGATAAGCAGTGTAAAGTATGGCGAAGCTGTTGCAATCGTACGCAAGGGTTCATGTCTTGGCTGTTACAGCTCAATACCCCCGCAGAAAACAATTGAAATACGCACTGCAGATAAATTTTATGCCTGCGAATCATGCGGCAGGATACTTATCGCCGAAGAACTTATTACAGCGTAAGCGGGCACTGATAATTTGAGCAAAATTAAAGTTTATACCGATGGCGCTTCACGCGGAAATCCGGGTGAGAGCGGTATCGGTATTGTCATATATGATTCAACCGGCACCGTACTTAAAACATGGAATGAATACACCGGCAGATCAACCAACAATCAAGCCGAGTATAACGCTCTTTTAAAAAGCATTGAGTTAATTAAAGAATTAAAACAAAACCACGAGATAACCTTTATTGAATTTTTTGCCGATAGCCAGTTAATGGTCAGGCAGATAAATCTGGAATACAAAGTAAAAGATGCGGGCTTGCAGCCGCTGTTTAAAAAAGCGCAGGCTGAGTTAAATTCCCTCAAAATCCCCCATACAATAAAACACATCGAGCGTAAACTCAACAAAGAAGCCGATAAACTGGCGAATATGGGCATAGATAACAGGCATAGCCTGTAATCTGGAATTATTAATCGCTATTTTTGCATTAATAAAGTAATAAAAGGAAAGCTCAGGCAGCCGCTTTCAATGTAACAGTTGGGAGAGGAAAGTCCGGACACTCAAGGGCAATGCGCCATGTGAAAGCATGGGTACAGCAGGGCAAACCTGCTGTAACGGATCAGTGTCACAGAAAACAAACTACCTTTTTGGGCTTTGCCCAAAAAGGAAAAGGTGAAAAGGCGGTGTAAGAGACCACCATAGCGCTTAGTAATAAGCGCTGCAGGATAAACCCCGCAGGAGTGCAAGGCCGCGTAAAGTATCACTTTTGGGCTGCCCGTCTGAATCCGCATTTTTATGCGGTGTGATACAGGGTAGGCTGCACCAGATAAATGGCTGCCCAGGCTCCGTAAGGAGCGGGTACAGGATCCGGCTTATGAGCTTTCCGTTTTATTATTTCGCTTGCTAATTTTAACTTTGTTTTATATTTTTACTTAACTATACAGTAAAGGACTTTATACCTATGAAAAAGTCTCAAATAATAATATTTACCCTGCTTCTTGTAACCTGTAATATTTCTTCTCAAATATTCCTCGAAGATGAAAATTTTTCCGATAAGGACTATCCTTTGGTGATATTAAGCGAAGGGTTTAACTCACCTGCGTTTCCGCCTTCCGGCTGGACAAGTCAGATAATTGCAGGTTCATATTACTGGTCTTTTGCATACAATGGCGCATATTGCGGCAGTACGGGTTCAGCAAAATTTCCTTTCCATGACGCTTCGGGTGGCTCTATTGCAAGATTAATATCACCTTCGTTTGTACCAACATCAGAAGGCAGAGATTCTTTATTGTTTTCCCAGGCATATTGCCAAAGACCCGGAATTACTGATGCCCTGGAAATATATGTATCAACAAATACAGGCTCCACCTGGCAATTATTAACAACCTATACGAGTTCTAATCTGATAACCGCACCTTCAACTTCCGCGAATTTTATACCAACATGCTCGCAATGGCAGAATAAAAGCATTTACCTGCCTTTGAATACCAACAGGATATTTTTCCAGGCCTCAGGCGGTAACGGCAACAATCTTTATCTTGATGAAGTACTGGTCAAACCATCTAATATTGTAGGTATACCTGAATATTCAAACGAAGTACCGGTGGATTTTAAACTGCATAATAATTTTCCTAACCCGTTCAATCCTTCAACAAAGATACGGTTCGATATTACCGAAAACACAAATGTAAAGATAGTAGTTTATAATTCCGCGGGAATGGAAATAACGGTTTTGGTTAACAGTGAGCTAAGGGCGGGGAAATATGAAACATCATTCACTGCTTTGGATATGCCAAGCGGAGTTTATTTTTACAGGATAATTACGGATAGTTATACTGATACAAAGAAGATGATACTGCTTAAGTAAGGTTTTAATTAAACTGAGTTTTTGGCATTAAGGTTTTTTAAGTGCGTTTATTTCATTCAGGAGTTTTACCGCAAACTGGTTCCCGGGTTCTGCAATTAATATCTGTTCACAGTAATTTTTTGCCGCTTCAATGTTTCCTTGTTTAAAGTTCAGGTATGCCGCAGTCAGGTAGGCATCCAGAGATTTTGGCCTGAGCTCTAGTACAACATTCATCAGTTCATCAGCTTTCCTCAGGTCACCCTTTTTTATATAATACCTCGCAAGATTGATCCTGTATGTAATATTCACTGAATCCTTCTTCAGAACTTCACCCTCCAGCATCTTCGCTTCCTGCTCTCTATCCATTTCGTAATATATCAGCGAAAGTAACGCGTTCGATTCATTGATAAAGTAATGTGAGTTCTTCAATCCTTCAACCTGACGGGCTGATTGATTCAGCAGGTTCATTTTGGTTTCCTTCGGCATTGTCTCGCTCGAAAATACCTGTCTGTAGACAGTATTAGCAAGCGCATATTTGTAATCGGTGTAATAGTCATTCAGCGCTATTGCTGTATTCATATTATAAACTGCTTCTGCAAATTTGCCCTGTTTAATTAAATTATTACCCAGTTTAAAGAAGCGGTCCGCTTTCATATCATTAATGCTGCTGTATATATTGAATGAACAAACGAGGATAAGCGGTACAACAATAATGGCAGTAATTTTGCGGCTGATAAACACTTCTTTTGTTTTTTCAGCATCTGCAGCTTTTAAAGCAGCCAAAAAAACAAAAAAGTACAGCAGAATTGAAATATCATCAAAATTTGTTAAGCCGTAAACACAATACCCGGCAATAAATGCGGCAAAACTCATAAAAACTATTTTTTCCTGTAAATCTTCCCTCTTAAAAATATTTATTAAGCTGCGCCTTGCTGCCTGTACTAAAATACCCATATATGCCAGCAGTCCAATAATACCCATTGAATAAAGCATGTATAAATAATTATTATGAGGGTGATCAAAGTAGCCGGACCTTTCAAGAAACCTGAGCCTGTTTGAATAAAACTCTTCGAATGCAGATGAAAACATCGCAATTCCTGTTCCGGTAAGCGGGTATTTTAAAAATAAACCGAACGAATCCTGCCATAAAACCAGCCTTGGATTATTTGAGGAACTGAATATGCTTAAAATCCTGCCTGATAAAAAACTTTCGGGGAAGATCAACATATATAAAATTAATATCAGCAATACTCCGCCGGTAGTGAACAGAATATTCTTTATATACTTACCTGTATTTTGCGGGTGTTCAGCGATTCCTTTTTTATTTCTGTTCACCAGGAAGTATATAACAAGTATAACTGCAATTTCCGCCGCTACTGCTATATAAGCTGACCTGGTTCCGGATACAATTATACCGCCCAGGATAATGACGGGAAACAGAACTTTAAATATCTTATTGTTTTTGGAAGAAATATTCAGGGCTGAAAACGGGAACATCAGCGCCAGAAATCCGCCGAAGAAAACCGCATTCCCGAATGTTGAACTGGGCCTATCAACCCCGGGCTGCTGAATACCAAACGGGTCGTTACCTGATATCTGTATGAATGAATATAAAGATACAGCCACAGCGGTTATTTCAGCCAGTGAAAATAACAATGTAAACCTTTTTTTATCCTGTAACATACCGGATGATAAAAAATAGATTACTGCCAAATATATAAATGTAATTAATCCTATTTGCCTTTGATACTGACCAAACACGCTGACTTTTGGATTCAGGGAAAATATGGTTGATAAGACAGCAGCCAAAATAAAAATAAATACGGGTATATCCAGTGATTTGTTTATACTGAAAGATAGACTATTTCCTTTTATCAGATTATCTTCCGCGGCAATTGCCAAACTAAACATAACAAAAAACGAGCCCGTTATAATAAATGCGCTCATTTTCACAAGGTCAACCGGATTTTCGAAATACATAGTTATAGCAAAGGGTACGCTTATAATAAGCAGAACAAAAAAATAAAAAGGTATATAAGTTAAATTATTTGTACGGGTATCCATTTTTATTTTTTCAGGTTAACATCCATTTGCGGGAAAGGTATTGTAATTCCGTTTTTATCAAACTCGTTCTTCACAGCCTCGTTCATGTAAAAGCCCAGATCAACAATATCAACAGTATTTACCCATACCCGTGATTCAATATCAACCGAGCTTGCCGAAAGCTGTTTCACGCCTATAACAACTTCCGGGTCTTTAAGGATCTTTGGGTTTGAATCTATAACATTCTGAATTATACTCTTCGCTTTTTCAATATCATCACCATAGCTGATAGAAAACACCGAATCTATTCTCCGCTGAGGCTCCCGCGTGTAGTTTACAATTGTACCTGTTGAGAGCGGCCCGTTTGGTATGAATACTACTTTATTATCCAGCGTATTAAGCACCGTATTGAATATCTGCAATTCTTTAACAATACCTTTATGTCCCTGCGCTTCGATGAAATCGCCTTTGCTGAAGGGTTTATATATCAGCAGAAGCACTCCACCTGCAAAATGCTGTAATGAACCCGAGAGCGCCATTCCAAGTGATATGCCTACAGCGCCGATCAGCGCAATGAATGATGTCATTTCAATGCCTATCATTCCCATAACGCTGATAAGCAGCAATACTTTTAATAATATAGAAGTAAGTGTTTTAAAGAACGGACGGAGTGATTCATCAACCTTCCTTGATTCCATTACCCTGCCAAGGAACTTGATGAACAATTTAATGAGGTACAGCCCCACAACAAGCGTTATTAATGCCAGCGCGAGCTTCGGCAGGTATTCAATTATCTTTTCAGTAAGTACTTCTATGGAGTGTTTATCAAGCATTAAGTATAATTACCTACCTCATTTTGTTAAAATAGAAATCTATTTTTTTCATTTTGCCGTCTTTTCCGGGGCCTTCTATAAATGCATGAAGGTTACCTTCTACCTGCAGGTAAGTTATCTTTTTCGGGAAATTGTGTTCAGGATTTTCAAACACCGCGCTTGTATCGCTTACACTTGTAAGCAAAAATTTCACCGGCGCCGGGTTATGCGGAACATCAGCTACGTAATATATCCCGTCAGGGGTATTTTCAATTTTCAGTGATTCTCTGAAAACTACTTCCCCGTTCTTAATTGTTTTTGAAGAGCCTTCATATAAACTATCACCTGTGACCTTCCACTCTTCATAACTTCTGTTATCGCCGCCCTCGGGTGAGACCCAGCTATCAACAATCCACAAAAGTTTCTGCATCGGGCTTTTTTCCTGTGATTCTGCCATATTTGTTATAAATAGAATTAATATGAGGTACTGAATTATATGCTTTATCATACGGCAAATTTAAGGATTATTGATGATTCTTACTATTGATGAATAAATTTCATTTATATCTATATCATGCATGCATTTTGCCCCGAATTTATTGCCCTCGGGAATAAATCCGCCGCATTTACCGGTACCGCACAATGAACAGCTTTTCTGTGATTGAACAATTGCATGATTTTTTTCATTTTCATATATTTTCCACATTATATCATCGTATTTTTCAAGGAGTCCGATAGTTTTTACTCCAATAGCTGCGGCAAGATGCCTTGGGCCTGAGTTATGCACAAGTACAGCATCCGCGGTTTTTAGAATACCTGCCAGTCCGGATATTGTATCGGTTTTTATAAGGGACAATTTATCCTTATATATTTCCTGAAGCGATATTATATATACCTCATCATACTCACTGTATGCAAAAAGGATTTCCATATTGTTTTTGGAATTTAACACATTTATCAACTCAGCCATCATAACGGGCGGAAGCTGTCTGTCTTTATCGCTTGCGCCGGGGTGGATGATAAGAAGCTTTTTATCTTTGCTGATATTCAGGTTGTCAAGGATTTTTCTTGTGTTAACTATTTCATCTTCAGGTGTATGGTAATACGTATCTTTATTTTTTGCAGTTACGCCTAGTGGTTTAAGCAACCCGCAAAAGTAATTCAAAACACCTGCGTCACTTCGTTTTATCGCAGGCTTTTCGGTAAGTAAAAATCCAAACTGCTGACCCTTTTCGCCAATGCGTTTTTTTATTCCCGCAAAGTACGACCATATCACAAACCTGTTCTGCGGAAAGGTTGAAATGACCGCATCATACTTTTGCTTCCTTAAATATTTTATGCAGTTCCACTCCGCTTTAAGCCTTGCAAAGCCCTTCAGGCTGCGCATTGCCTTGCGGTCAAGCTCGAGCACTGTATCAACATTCGGGTTACCCTTAAAAATTTCCGCGGTACCGCTGTAATTGGTGAGTTCTATATAAGGGTTACCTGATGAATCATTACTAATGTATTTTCTGCGGTGAAACAGCAGGATGGTAATACTTACTCCCGGCAAAGAATCCTTTGCCGCTTTAAGTGCGGGAGTTAATACAATAGAATCTCCCATCTGGCCTTCAGCCAGAAAAAGTATTTTTCTTATCTCCCGCAAATATTTTATATTCTATATTAGTGCTGGCAGACTTCAGTTAAAACGCCGCCTATGGATTTTGGATTTACAAAAGCAATAAGCATGTTATCCGAACCTACTCTGGGCTCTTTATTTATAAGTTCAAATCCCTCATCACCCAGGCGCTTCAGGTCACTTTTTACGTCATCTGATTCATATGCAATATGATGAATACCTTCACCGCGTTTTTCTATGAATTTTGAAATCGGCGAGTCAGGTGATGTTCCTTCCAAAAGCTCTATTGTAGATTCACCAATTGTGAACTTCACTACATTAACTTTCTGCTCTGCCACAAATTCCGGTTCTGAAGGCTCTGATTGTAAAAGTTTTCTGTAAGTTTCTGATGCTGCTTTAAGGTCCTTTACTGCTATCCCAAGATGCGATATTTTGTTTATCATATATAATCGCTGAGTCCCTTTCTTTTTAAATAGTCAACAATCTCCTTAACTTCCTGCGTTCTGTCTTTTTTGCAGATAAGCAATCCGTCCTTTGTATCTATTATTATCAGGTCATCTGCCCCGATAACTCCAACAAATCCTTTTGGAGACATAATAAGATTATTATGTGAATCTTTTATAAAACTATCACCAATAACTGCGTTATTGTTTTTATCCTTATTCTTAAGTCTGTATACTTCATCCCAGCTCCCCAGGTCGCTCCATTTAAGGTCAGCTTTGATCACAAAAACATTCTTAGCCTTTTCCATAATGCCATAATCGATCGAAATACCCTTTATCTCCGCAAAAACCTGCTCAAGTACCTGCTGGTATTTTTGGGTATGTATGGCTTTTTCGATTTTCTGCATCGCATGATGAAGGTCAGGCAGAAGCTCATTCATTTGCTTAAGCATTGTATCAGCGCGGAAAATGAACATACCGCTGTTCCACAAAAAGTCACCCGATTCCAGAAAGATCTTCGCGGTCTCCAGTGATGGTTTTTCAGCGAAAGTCTTCACCCTGTAAATGTTAACATCGCCTTTATCTGCTTTGTAAAAAGCGTCTTCTATGAATTGAATATATCCATAACCGGTTTCAGGGTGCGAAGGAACAATGCCAAGCGTTACTATGGCATCTTTATCTTCAACAAACTTCAACCCGGTATTTACAACTTTGGTGAACTCATCAACATTTTCAATTAAATGATCAGCGGGTACAACGAACATTTTAGCTTTTTCGTCATATTGTTTAAGTATGGTAGATGCAAGTCCGATGCAGGGAGCAGTATTTCTGCCAATAGGCTCTCCTATAATATTTTCTTTGGGTATCCTTGGCAGCTGCTTTTTTACTATATCAATATACTGCTTGTTTGTGATAATAAATACCTGATCTATAGGTACAATATCTTTCAGTCTTTTAATAGTAAGCTGCAGCATCGTATCACTGGAGTTTGCTATGGGCAAAAACTGCTTAGGCAGTTTTGATGTACCGTATGGCCAGAATCTGGCGCCAACTCCGCCCGCCATTACAATAGCGTATGATTTCATATTATCAATAATTAATTTTTACGAATCCGCGAAAATCTTTACAGGGTTATTTAAATGCTGAACCAATACATTGAAGTCTTCGGGTTTTCTGTCTGTCAGCAGCATTTTGAATGTGAAAATTATATACTTAATAATCTGCTGAACTTCAGGCTCCTGCATATCCATCCTGTAATCCTTCACATACTTTAAGAACACATATGTTACTTCTGCAAGTTTCAATACATCGTTATTTTTTATTGCAGCGGCAATTTTAGCTATCAGCCTTAGCGCGTTATTAAGCTCACTTATCTTTTCAAGCGCTTCAATTTTGCTGTACTCACCTTTTAAATTACCAATACTTACAAAACTCTTTTCAAATTCTTTGATAAGGTATTTCAACCTGAATAATGCTGATTCCATCTGTGATTTTTTTAACGCAGGCTTTTCCATTACGGGCTTATAAACTTCTTCCCGGAATTCCTGCTCTTGTGGCTTTGGTTCATCATTCTTTACTTCGGGTAATTCTTCCTCAGAAACAATTACTTCTTCTGTTTCAGGCTCGGGTTTAATTTCTTTTTCGCGCTCTGTGCTTATATCTGATTTTAATTTTTCGATCTTATCAACAATTGTATCATAGTTCAGGTAATCTTCACCTTTTATAAGGCTGTTAACAAGCGCAAGTGATGAATCAAGCAGCTTGATGCGCTCATCTGTCAGCAGTTCCGGCTGACTTATAGACCTGGTAAAATAAATATTCATTGTAAGGAAAATATCAGCGATCAGATCGAACGAAAGCTGCCTTGAAAGATTTGAAAGCTCACTGGTGATACCCATAATTTCAGTCAGGCATTGCAGGCATTTTTCACTCAGCTTGCCGGTTTCATCTGTCATGCAGTCCCTGTTCACCGTTGCAAGTAGCTTTTCCAGTATCTTAACTTCTTCAAAAAACCTGGTTTCAAATGTATAATATGCATCATTGGTTATAGCCTCTTCCTTAACATGCTCATCTTCCTGCGAACTTCCCATCGGTTTATGTACTTCTATTTCCAGTTCCGGCAGATCTTCAAAAATTGTATTCAGATCATTTGATTCAACGTTTTCGGCCTCATCGTTTTCAGTCTCATCGTTTTCATTTTCATCGCTTTCAGCATCGTTATCATCTTCGATATCTGCTATAATATTCTCTGTTTCTTCAATTTCTTCCTGAGAAATTCCGCCAACTTCGCTTTCAGAAGCTCCATCGCCATCTGTGGTTTCATCGCTTTCCGTACCTTCTGCATCATTGTTTTTCTCTTTTAATGACGACGATTCTTCATCTTTATCGGAGTTTTCAACGGATTCACTTATACTTTCCAGTTCAAATACTTCGGCTTCACCAGTATATGTTTCAGCATTTTCTATGAGTGTTAAACCTGTATCACCTGAATCTTCATCACTTTCAACGGTTTCCATTTCTTCCATTTCAACAAGGTTTACAACATTCTCCTTTTCAGTTGTATCTATTGTAATTGTATCTTTTACTTCATCTGTGATCTTTTCGTGCTCTGTGGATCTTAAATCAGGTTTTTCTTCTGTTATTTCCTTAATGGCTTCCTGAACGTTTTCGCTTTTATATAGATTTATCTTCGCGCATATCTTTGCAATATTTATCTTATCGTATTCAAAATTATCTTTCAGATTAAATATCGTTACCTGTGACTTATCTATCTTATCGGAAATATATAAAAGGTATTTGAACAGCAGTTCAAGTCCGGCAGTCTTGCCAACCACGTATGACACCTTCATAACATCATCAATCGCAATAATGCTGTCAACAAGTTTGCTCAACCGGTAATTTTCTTTAAACTCACTTCCGGGTGAATTCACAACCGTATATAACAGGTAATTTATGTAATCTTTTTTAAAAGTCATTATTTAACCGTTTAAATATACCCTTTCAACTCTATCGGCAACCGCGCAGATCATCTCATATGGAATCTTGCCGCATAGCTTTGCAAGTTTATCTGCCCCAAGGTAATTTCCGTTCTCTTCACCCATCAGCAGCACATCATCGCCTATTTTGATATTATATCTCTTGCCAAGCTCTACCATTATCCAGTCCATAGTTACAGCCCCTATTTGCCTGTAAAGCTTTTTGTTGATAAGTACCTTCGCTTTATTAGTCAGCAGTCTTTGATAACCATCACCGTAGCCAATTGGTATTGACCCGATAAACTCATTCTGTTTTGCGAAATACTTTCTGCCGTAAGATACACTTTCGCGGGTTTCTATTTTTTTTATGAACGTTACCCTTGATTTCAGGTTCATTATCGGCTTCAGTTTTATTTTATTGCGCACGCCATTGCCGGGATAGTAACCGTAAAGCAGCAGACCGGGTCTGACCATATTGAAATATGATCCCTTAAGGTCAAGTACCGCACCGCTGTTGGCTGAGTGTACTATCGGGAATTCAATTCCCGCTTTTTTCAGTTCAGCCAGCAGTTTGTTGAATCTTTTAAGCTGTAATTTAGAGAACGTTTTATTCTTCTCTTCAGATGACGCAAAATGCGTAAATATTCCTTCAAGCTCAATATGCTTTAAAGCGGCTATTTGCTGGATGGTTTTAAAAGCGCCTTTGTAATCCAGACCGATACGTCGCATGCCTGTATCAACTTTAATATGTACTTTGAATTTACTTTTAAATTTCCTGCTGTAATCGTTTAGGAACTTCGCCGTATCATACGATGCCACAGTTGCCGTTAAGTTATGTTTATGAAGAATTGAAACATATTTTGCCGGTTCAAGCTTTGAATGTATCAGCGTTCCGAAAACGAGTATTGGTGTATTCGGGATAAGCTTCCTTAAACGAATGGCTTCATCATAATTTGCAACTCCAAGGAAATCAATGCCAAGATCAACCAGTTTTTTGCTCACTTCTTCTATGCCGTGACCGTAAGCGTTAGCTTTTACAACACCGCATATCTTTATCTTCCGTTTTGGATACTCGCCGTGTATATGGCGTCTTATCTGCTCAACGTTAAATGCTAGCTTCGCAAAATCTATTTCAGCGCGTGTTGGGTTCATTATAAGTCATTCCCTGTTTACCCCTTATGGGGCGCAGGCGGGAATCTCTAACATCATTTGCTTAATAATTACAATTTACAGAAAATCTGATTCTCGTTTTTTGTTTCCCAAACCGTATTTTGTCCGAAAGACTCCTACAGAGTGGTGAAGTTACAACCCTACAATACCGGCTTGGTAAGCTTCATCAGGTCTAATACCTTATTAAGCTCTTTTTCGG
>JABFSP010000054.1 GCA_013140565.1 Ignavibacteria bacterium | reverse complement strand
AATATACAAATAAAATAACGCTTGTTAGCCGCGATCCAAAAAAAGTAAATACAGGTGATGAGCTTGTTAAAGCTGACCTCTTGAACAGGCAGCAGGTAATTGATGCTGTTAAAGGATCGGATGTTGTTTACCTTACCGCCGGGCTGAAGTATGATAGTAAAATATGGCAGGCTGAGTGGCCCGTTATTATGCAGAACGTTATTGATGCGTGCAAATCTGCCGGAAGTAAACTTGTATTCTTTGATAATGTATACGCCTACGGCAGAGTGAAGGGATGGATGACCGAAGAGACTCCATACAACCCCGTAAGCAAAAAGGGTGAAATAAGGAAATATATAGCCGAAATGCTGATGAACGAAGTTAAGCAGGGCAGCATAAATGCTATGATAGTCAGATCTGCTGATTTTTACGGCATTGATACCCTGGCGGCGATAACGGAAACTGTTTTCAAAAACTATGCAGCGGGCAAAAAAGCGCAGTGGCTTATAAGCGATAAATTCAGGCATTCATTTACATACGCGCCTGATGCAGGCAAAGGGACCGCTATGCTGGGCAATACACCTGCTGCATATAATCAGGTGTGGCACCTGCCAACAGATAAAAATGCTTTGACAGGTAAGGAGATTATTCCATTGATAGCACGTGAATTTGGCGTGGAATCAAAATACATGAATGTTCCCAAATGGATGCTTCGTATCATTGGTTTGTTTAATTCCAATATAAGAGAATCGATCGAAATGCTTTATCAAAACGATAGTGATTATCTCTTTTCATCTGAAAAATTTGTAAAGGCATTCAACCTGAAACCAAAAGCATATTCTGAAGGGATAAAAGAAACAGTCGCAGCAATGAAAGCCGCAGCAGAAAAATCAATTAAGTAAATTTCTTTTGAATAAGACCACAATTAACATAATATTTTTTCTTTTAATTTTTTTGCGCGTCAATGCACTTGTGGCGCAGCCGCTGGATAACAATATGAAAGAAATAGATAAGATCCTTGGGGCTGAAATTGCTGGCAATAAGTCCCCTTCTGTTCAGTATCTCATTTTTAAGAAAGATGGGATCATATACAAATACTCAGGTGGATTAGCTGATATTGAAAACAAAATTACTGTTAGTGAGCATTCTGCTTATAACCTGTTTTCAATCACAAAAACCTTTACTGCGCTTGCCGTTTTACAGCTTCAGGAGCAGGGTAAGCTTGATATTAACGAACCCGCTTCAAAGTATCTGCAGAACTTTACCTACGGGAAGAACATAACAATAAAACATTTACTGAATCATTCGGCAGGCATCCCGAATCCGATACCGCTAAGCTGGATACATACTGCGAACCGGCACGATAGTTTCAACAGGGATGAATTTTTTGATAAAGTAATGAGGAAACACAACGAAGCTGACTTCAGCCCGAATGAGGAATTCAGCTATTCAAATCTTGGTTACGTATTGCTTGGAAGGATAATTGAAAAAGTATCCGGCTTACAATATGAGCAGTATGTAGAACAGAATATTATCCAAAAAGTTGGTATTGGTTCAGATGAATTATCTTTTACAATTGTTCACCCTAAACAACAAACAGCTGGCTACATTAAAAAATGGAGCCTGTTAAACATCCTGCTGGGCTTCTTTATAGATAAATCTGAATTCATGAGTGATAGCCACGGTGCGTGGAAACCATTTAATAATTATTATGTGAACGGTCCATATTACGGCGGACTGATAGGAACAAGCGGTGCGTTGATGAAGTATCTGCAGTCATTGATGGCTGATAATTCAGTGTTGCTAGGCAATGAATCTAAAAGATTATTGTTTACTGAAAATTTTACAAATGACGGTGAAGCATCCGGAATGTGTTTATCATGGTTTACGGGTATCCTGAACGGAGTGAAGTACTTTTCGCACGCAGGCGGCGGAGGCGGGTATTATTGCGAGATAAGGCTTTACCCGGATGCAGGAACAGCCAGTATGATCATCTTTAACAGAACGGGTATTTCAGATGAGAGATACCTTGATAAAGTTGATACTTATATCATAAACAGAAAATTTTAAACATAAGGATCATATAAATGAAATCAATATTAATCTTCATTACCTTGTTTGCTTCAATAATTACATTTGCCCAGAATAACGGCACCATAAATGGTAAAGTTACCGATAAGGAAACAACCAGTCCCGTACCGGAAGCGACAGTGACTGTTGTTAACACTTCATTCAAAACCATTACTGATGCGCAGGGGAATTTCCGTTTCGCAGATATTCCGCTTGGCACTTACGAAATTAAAGTAACCTGCCTTGGTTATGAAGCATTTATCCGTACGGATGTTGTCTTAAATTCATCAAGGCCGGCTGATGTGCAGATAGAACTGCTGCTTTCAAATATCACTACAGAGCAGATAGACGTTGAAGGAAAGTACTTCCAGAAAAATACGGATGTAAGCACAAGCAGCTACAGCCTTGATTTTGAAGAAGTACGGCGCGCACCCGGCGCAGTTGAAGATATTTCACGTATGCTGCAGATAATGCCCGGCGTAGCACCCGCAAATGACGGACGAAATGATCTTATTGTAAGGGGAGGCTCACCGAGTGAAAACCTTACAATGATAGACGGCATAGAAATTCCCAATGTAAATCATTTCCCTACACAGGGCTCAACCAGCGGACCGATCGGAATGATAAATGTGAAATTTATAGATGATGTTAAATTTTCAACCGGCGGTTTTTCCGCCCGCTACGGCGATAAACTTTCATCAGTCATGGATATCAAATTCCGTGAAGGTTACCGCAAAGGATTCTTAAGCGATATAAACCTATCAACAGCAGGCTTTGGCGGAATATTTGAGGGTCCATTATTTACTAAAAAAGGTTCATTCATAATTTCAGCAAGGAAAAGTTATCTCAATCTAATCAAAGGCGCTATCAGGCTTGCTGCTGTGCCCGATTACTGGGATTTTAACCTGAAGGCAGTTTATGACCTTGATAAGAACACGAGACTCAGCTTTGTTGGTATTGGCGGACTCGATAAAATAAGCTTCGAAGGTGAATCACCCGAAATAAGCGATGAAAATCCATACGGGAAAGCTAAAGGCGACCAGCAGCAATTTACAGCCGGATTTAATCTGAAGAAATTGTTCAAACAGGGATACTGGCAAACCGTACTTGCGAATTCATCCGCATTTTTAAATTACACCAATTATGATCTTAGAACTGATGAGCTGAAATTCAAATATGATTCATACGAAAGCGATTTTAATGTTAAATCAGAAATGTTCTACCAGCTCAATAAGTCCAACAATCTGATTCTTGGCGGTTCTGCGCGCTATATAAAATTTAAGAATGAAACATTCTACACCGCTGATACAACATCATTCGGCGACCCGATCCCCGAAACTGATATTAATGTAAAAGATAATTATTACAAAGCATCCGGATTTGCGCAGTACACTCTTAAACTGCCCGGCAACAGGGTAATACTGAATGCCGGCGCAAGAGTTGATTATTTTTCAGGCATTAAGAAAAATATTGCGGCTTCACCTAGATTTGGTGTAAGCTACAGCTTATTTGCAAATACTACGCTAAGCGCATCTACGGGAATTTATTACCAGTCACCTGAATATATCTGGCTTACTGCCGATCCGCGCAATGAAAACCTGAAATTCATACAGGCAAACCATTATGTTGTAGGTATAGAACACCTTTTTACGCCTGAGCTGCGTTTATCAATAGAAGCATATTATAAAGATTACAAAAATTATCCCGTCAGCACGGTTATTCCCACATATGTGTTAATAAGCGGCGGAACTGATAACGGTCCGAACCTGATGTTCGGCGAAGCAGTGAGCGAAGGTAAAGGGATTTCACGCGGAATTGATTTTTCTCTGCATAAAAAGCTTACAGGTAACGGGTTTTACGGAATGATAAATTATTCATTAAGTGATAGCAGGGTTACTGCACTCGAAGGCGGCGAAAAACCCGGTTCATTTGATTACAGGCACAATTTGACAATTATTGCAGGTTACCAGTTAACCAATGACTGGCTTGTTGGGCTGAAATTCCGTTATACTACAGGCAGACCCTATACTCCATTTGATATAAACGCTTCAACAATTGTAGGCAGGGGAATTAGCGATTTCAATAATTTCAATGGTTCCAGATATAAAGATTACAACAGGCTTGACCTGAGAGTCGATAAAAAATGGAATTTTAAGAACCTGAGTATTGTGACATATATAGAGCTTCAGAATACTTTTAACACAGAAAATGTATATTCCTACTTCTGGAATGAATACAAAAACGAACAGGCTACTATTTACCAATGGAAGTTTTTGCCAGTTGGCGGTTTCAGTATACAGTTTTGATCGTGATAATTCATTCATTATTCATCCGATGACCTGCACCAGCAGTCACGCTTAAAGACATCGGATGAATGTTGTTAATACTTCCCGATCTTCATTAGTATTTTTACCACCATTAAACGCTGAAATTGATGCAATTTCAGCGTTTGTTACATCCTAACACATTGTTGGTGTTCACACCGGCAACCCGGGCACTAACTCATATAATGAAATTACGGTAGAAGAAATCGGGTTTATCCCTATACAGTGATAACATTAAATATTCGGTTTAAATGGTAATTTCATTTATACTGCACAATGCCGATTGTTTTAGGGTTAATCCAACGGCTATATTTGTATCACTAATCGGTAGGGAAAATCGTAGCAGAGAAGGTTTTTAAATTAACTAATTAAAAAACTCCTCAGAAAGGATCTCAAAGAGATGAAAGCTATAACTTCCCAAATAAGCAAGAAGCAATTGATGGAAACTTCATCACAGCTTCTTTTTTTGTTTACCGCAAACATACTCTGCGCAATAGTTAAAGATAATTCAAACCCCGGTTCCAGTAACGTAATGCTTTTTGCCCGGAATCTATCCGGTGAGAGGCATTAAAGTATTAATGTAAACAATCCAGGGAAGTTGTTTAAGGGTATCACAAAGATAAAAAAATAGATCAAAAAAAATATAAATTAATAAAAATTAAAGGAGAATTAAAAAAATGGAAGCAATCATAATTTTAGGATTCACAATGTTCGCAGTATTACCGTTTGCAGCAGAAGGTATCAGGCTCTACTTCAGCAAATAACAAACAAAAGAGCAGCAGTTTCAAAAAAGCAAAAAACAAACGAAAAAAGCAAAAAAACAATAAAATTAAAGGAGAATTAAAAAAATGGAAGCAATTATAATATTAGGATTCACAATGTTCGCGGTTTTACCTTTCGCAGCAGAAGGAATCAGGCTCTATTTCAGCAAATAGTCCAAAACAAAGATAATGCTGTTACCCCCTGCTAGTGGGATATGAACAAAAGATTATTCCAAAGCAAGTAAACAGCTTAAGATCCCGGTCCGTAAAAAGGCCGGGTTTTTTATTTGATGAATTCCGTTTATTCCTCCAAATGCATTTCCTGTAATATCCCGCCCTGCAAATAAATATCATATCATAACCTGATCAGTATCATTGCTGCAGCATCATTTAATATGTATTTTACAAATACAATTTCTGTAAACTAATATTTTAAAAATGGAAACTGCCAAGATCCCCTGGTATGCTGATGAAAACGGTTTTTACAGTGAAGATTACTTTGATATTGTAAATATTGCTTCTGTAAATGAAATGGCAGCTTCACAGTGCGATTTCATCGAAAAGGTCCTGCAGCTTCCAAAAGGCTCAAAAATCCTTGATCTTTGCTGCGGGCACGGCAGGCTGAGTGTTCCGCTCGCTCAGCGCGGGTTTGATATGACAGGGCAGGATATTAACTCATACTTTCTTAAGATAGCCGGGGAAGAAGCTTTAAAAAACGGATTGAAGATAAATTTCATCCGGGGTGATATGCGGCAAATTGATTTTTCAGGTCATTTTGATGCGGTTCTGAATATGTTCACATCTTTAGGCGCGCTTGAAAGCGATGAAGAGGATGAAAAAGTTTTCCGGGAAGTGAATAAAGCATTAAAACCCGGCGGCAAATTCATAGTAGAATATGTTAATAAGGATTTCATCTTCCGGCGTTTTATGGAAAGTGATGCCCGGGAAATACCCGGCGGATATGTTAGAATAAACCGCTTTTATAACCATTTAACTTCATCGCACAGGGAAACATATGATATTTACAGAAATGATGAGCTTGTGAAGCATATTGAGATCAAATTCAGGTTTTATGCTTTAACTGAGCTGATTGCTATGCTGGAAAGAAGCGGTTTTTCAGTTCGGCATGTTTTTGGAGGATTTGATGATATACCTGTCTCTTTTGACTCCAAATCCTGCTTTATTGTATCCGAAAAAACAAAATAACGCTTTAAATTCAGTAAATTATTAAGCCTGCTCAAAGACTACGGATTTGCCAAACCGATGTAATGGGTAGTTAGTAATTAATTGCTGCGATATTTTGAGACATTACCGTATTTGTTTGTAAAAAATGCATTAAAATCAATTATTTGTAATTACTTACCCCCCTACAGGGTATAAGGGGTTAGAGCAAGTTATTCGATTAAATAAGGTAAGATCTGATTTCTGCAGTAATGAGTTTTCAGCTGGCAGTATCAAACCACATTACTTTCAATCAGTTTTGATCAAACAAATTGGCTGCAATAATCCTCAAAATTCTTCCAAAAACAGCCTTGCCCCAAATATAAGCTAACGTAAACACCCGTATTCAGAGTAGGGATATTGGTTAAACTCTCCTACAAGATTCCACTATTTTGGCATAAAGTGAATGGGCTAAAACCCCCTACAGTGAATCGCTGACCTATTCGGTTTTGAGTGTAATTCCGTATTTACTTAGGTTTACGATTGTTTTAGGGTCTGGCAAGGAGCTATATTTGTATCACTAATCGGTAGGGAAAATTGATAGCAGAAGAGATTATTAAATAAATAAACTTTCTTCTAAAGGGGACAATTAAAATGAAAGCTATCAAAAATCAAAACCGCACATCAATGAAGCAAATGGTTATTTTATCATTTATGCTTCTTTTTTTATGCTCAGCAGTATCAAATGCATCGGATAATACAGCAAAGAACCCTGTAGAGCAGAAAACAACTGTTAGCACCACATTAACAGCAGGCGAGCTTAACAGCGAAATGCTTACCGTAGAAAACACCATGATATTCAGCTTTTCAATACAGAAGAGCGATTATGTTAGATTTTCAATATTTAACGCAAAAGGGCAGGAAATCAATATTATGGTTGATGAAAACATGAATGCAGGCAGTTTCAGCGCAGATCTGGGTCAGCTTAATCTTGGAGAAGGCACTTACTACTATCGCCTGGTAGTTGGCGCAAGCAAAGAAGTAAGAAAACTTAATGTTATTTATTAAGATCTTCTGTTTCTAACGATTTTTTAATGATATCTTTCATTTAAATAGAGTTTTCCCCATTAACCCCTGTTTTACAGGGGTTTTTCTATTTTCCATATTACGAAACCTGCCAGGTCTTTTAGACCGGGCAGGTTTATGGCATAGTTCTGATCTGCTGCCACCCCGAAATTTCAGCTTTTCAGAAATCATCTAGCGATAATTATACCCTCTCTAGCGACAAATTTCCATCAAATAGTGCCTATAAATCAATTGTTTGAAGACTTATATACCGATATCACGTTAGATAAAACGGGAGCTAGAGTATACAGTGATTAGTGGAAACTATAGGTTATGGCGGTAATTACACATTTACTTAGGTTTACGATTGTATTAGGGCTGCACCAAAGGCTATATTTGTATACTAATTCGTAGGGAAAGAAATAGCAGGAGAGATCAAAAAAAATAAATGATCTACTTCAGGAGAGATAATTATATGAAAACAAGAGCTATTGAAAACCCGTTTAAACAAATGAAGCAGCCGGTGAGAGTACTTGCTATAATGCTTCTTTTTTTATTGGCTCAAAATACAGTTTTTGCAGGTGATATAGATACCCGCGCTGCCGGTGCATATGAAATGCTGGGTGCGCTCACAAGTGAAGAGATCACAACGGCCTCGAACCTGGCTGTAGCGGGGAATACACTTTTCAGCTTTTCTATACCGCAGAATGAATACGTAAGGTTTTCTGTGTTTGATGTTTACGGCAAAGAATTAGCAGTGCTGATAAATGAACACAAAAGAGCCGGTAATTTTTCAGCTGACCTGAACAAGGCGAAGCTTACTCCGGGGATCTACTACTACCGTCTGGTCATTGGCAGGTACAAAGAAATTAGAAGACTTGAAATTATAAAGTAAGAATATAAGTAAGTAAAAAGTTTAACCCCTGTTTATAAAAATAAGCAGGGGTTTTTTGTTTGTAAAAATTATCCGATGACTATGTGTCATCGGATGAATTGAGGCCAGGTCTAAACCTGATGTTTATTGCGGCCCGAAGAGAGGGGGACCGATTCTGGCGGAGTAATAAACGAGTGATGGGATGAACTTATCAATACCAACCTATAATAGTATAAGCCACGAAGTGGCGCAATACATCAGCGATGTGCGAAGCCCATTTTCATAATAGCAAAAATTGAAAAAGTACCCCCTCTCAATCTCCCCCTTACAGGGGGAGAAGAGAACACAACGGAGTTGTGTTCGAAGTAGGGGTAATTATAAAAATAGAAGCCCCTACATCACCTTTGCCAATGCGTGGCAGGTCGTCTCTACAGAAGCATTTTTTTCGGCAGTTTTATTTTTTTGCTTGCTTTTTCATTTGGCATATATTATATTACTTTTATATGCATATTGCATATAACAAAATTCTCCCTTTTATCATGAAATATCTAAATGTGTTGAACTCTTTTGATGATTCCCGCCGTGGTTGTTTTCCAATCACTCCAATTATTAGAATGCCTGAAAATTCCGCGGAAATGAAGCATTCTAATATTCCGGCGTTTCGGTGTTTTAACCCCAACGGCTGGAATAACGCCCAATTCAGAGTGTAATGCGCATTCTAATCGGTCAACAGTTTATTTTTTCGCTCCAATTTCCGGAAATTCTAATTGTTCAGTTTATTGGTTGTTGGTGACAACACCAACAACGGGATAAAAATTTTCACAAGCCGCAGAGTCCTCAATCCCGCTTAAGCAGAAACGCGGGACCGCAAAAAAGCGCAGAAAGCGAGAGACTCTGCGGAGACGTAAGTAATTGAAAAATACCCCCTCTCAATCTCCCACATGCCGGAGGCAGTCCTTTAGCCTATCAGGGGGAGAAGAGAACACAACTCCGTTGTGTTCGAAGTAGGGGTAATTGTAATTCTGCGGGCACGGTTAGTACTTTTGCTGATTACGTGAATAGAATAAGCAAACACACATTCTCACTATGATTATTCATCATGAGAATTTTCACGTTCATAAAGTGTTGAATTATCAATCCATTCTCACCATGATTATCATGTAGAAACGGTTTCTCAACATGAATATATTCATATTGAGAGAGTTTCACTTAATGAAAACGAGCCGTTTTCGCAGGAAACCACTCCCAATAATCTCAAAAAAAAATTGCTTTCATCATGAGAATCATAGAAAGAATGTTCAAGCAATCAAAGCTCAAAAAACTATCCGGATCCGATACCTTTTGTTGTAAACCACTTACATAAACATATATAAATTAATCAATTATGAGAATATCCATTAAAATCTTCAAAATTTTCACCACCAAGGCTCACCCCATCACGTTAGAAAATATCGGGCTACCGTTATACAGTGAATTGAGGATTGTTTAGGTTATGAGGGTAATTACATATTTACTTACACTTACGATTGTATTAGGGTCTTGCCTTGGGCTATATTTGTAACATACTAATTCGTAGGGAATGCGATAGCAGAGAGATTATTTTATTAAATAAATCTATTCTGAAAGGACATCTATTAAGATGAATGCTATTGAAACCCGAAATACCAGGAGACTTTTGATGATATGTTTATCATTGGCTCTTTTTTTTATGACCTACACTGAGGTTACTTATACCCAGTCAAGGGTTATGAACAAACCTAAAAACCTTAACACATGGACTCCATCTTATTTACTGCCCAGCACTACAGGTGATGCAAATCTTTTAGTAAACCGCACAGATTTCACCATCACAATGCGTGACGGCGTTATTATTGACTGTTTAAAGTATGTACCTGAAGGTACTGCACCGGCAGGCGGCTGGAATACAGTAATTATGCATCACGGTTATGGCGATCACAAAGAAACACTCGCTGATTTCTGCCGTGCGCAGGCTGAATATGGCTATTATACTATGACATTCAGTGTACGCGGCCAGGGCTTATCAGGCGGCTTATCAAACCTCATCAGCACAATAGAAGCTGACGATTTAATAGAAATAGTTAATTGGATAAAACGTGATTCATTAAATGGATCAAATCCTTCAAAGATACTTATCATGGGTGGTTCACAGGGCGGCGCAGTTCCTATGATAGCAGCTACAAGAGGCATGCAGGTTGCGGCAATTATCAACTCAGTTGCTCCGCCTAACTTCGCATCAAGCTGGATAGAGAACGGCTGCGCAAAAATGACATTATTATGGACAATTGAATACACACCTGATACAGCAAGATATAACGCACAGGTTAACAGGATGTCTGACTGGATCTATGCAGATACAAAACCATATTGGGATAGCTTAAAACATTATATGCCTATTGGCAGGGATTTTATTACGGGCCTTAATACTATTACAACACCAGTATTAATAGAAGCAGCATGGCAGGATAAATTCTTTAACGCTGATGGCTGGATGCTTCATATTGATAAAGTATCAAATGCGCCTATGTCTTCATACCTCGGTGCGGTTCGCGGCCACGGTTCTGATATATCTTTAACCGAAGATGTTTGGCATATGGAATGGTTCAATAACTTCTTCTTCCAGACACTTTGGGGAATGCAGACACCTATATTTGACCAGGCTAAATATCAATATGCGTCAACACATTTTCCGGTTGTAAACAACCAGTATTTTTCATTCACACATGATAGCTCAAGGACAGTACTGAGAAATACTACTGTGCCTATGAAACTATACCTTAACAAAAACGGTGTTTTAAAAACAACTGTACAGTCAGGCAGCAACACAGTTTCTTTAAGGAACAGAATTACAAATGGATATACATTACAGCAGGCAGTTAATGATGAATTTACAGGAACAAATTTCCAGAGCAAATTCAAAAAAGATTCAGTTAAGTTCATTTCATCATCATTAACATCATCACTTGAGTGGACAGGTACACCCGTTGTAAGGCTTGATTACAAATCAGCCGCACAAACGTTCTGCCAGTTCAATTACCAGATCTATGAAGTACTGCCAAGCGGCGAAAGAAGATTCATCAACCGCGCTAACTTTACAGACAGGAACTACACCAAAGATTCAAGAAGACAGGTTACATTCCGCGGACAGGCTCATTCACACATTTTTCAGGCCGGCAGCAAGATCCTTGTCATCATCACAAATCTTGATAAAGCACATACAGATGTAGAGTTCTTCGGTACAAATCCGTTTGTACTGCCAACAATGAAAAACGGCGACCATACTGTCTATTTAAGCAGCAATTCATATGTTGAGCTTCCTATTATCACAAATGCAGGCAACAGGTTCGATTTCACATTTGCTGAAGATAATTCTGAAGAGAACAGCAATCCGTATTCATTCAGCCTCTCGCAGAATTTCCCGAATCCGTTCAACCCAAGCACAATGATCCAGTACACACTGGCTGACGCGCAGAACGTTGAACTTAAGATATATGATCTGTTAGGCAGAGAAGTACAGACTTTAGTTAACGCAGCACAAAACCCCGGTTCATACAGTGTTATGTTCAATGCTCAGAATCTTTCAAGCGGTATTTATTTCTACAAACTTACCGCAGGAAGTTTTACTGACATAAAGAAAATGACATTAGTTAAATAATTCATCCAATCTAAGTGAGCAGCAACCGGGATATTATATGATATGTTAAGCAGGGATAATTTAGAGATAAATTTTAGGGGATATCCCTGCTGATTCAAAAAAGAGAATATGAAATAAACAGAGGAGAATTAAGAAATGTCACTTTTAGTATTGCCCGTAATTTTTGTATTCCTGTTATTACCGTTTGTGATATTAGGATACCTTTTTTACAGCAATAAACAGATCCGGAAAGCTTAATGGAATTACGGATCAAAAATAAATAGATTAAAAACTTCAAACTCACCTTTTAGGGGTCTGGAGTGTGCTGAGAATACTGAGTTAACCCCGCATATTGAATGCGGGGTTAATCTCGTTTTAGGCAGTAAAGGGATATTTTAACTTAAGTTAAGATGATGTTGTTGATAACGAATGATTTACATACGCAAAGAAGCATTTTATTTGTATAGGAACAAAAAAGCATTATTATTAAATTTATGTATTATATAATAGTAGGGAATACAAAATGAGATCAGCAAAATTTACAATTTTGGCTTTAATTGCCATTTTCCTTTTTACAGGAATTGGCAATTCACAGCAAAAAAGAGCAAGAGATAATTACGAATATTTAAAACTCCTTCCAAAGTACTCCAATGCAGTTGCACTTCCGGTTACAAGGGTGGATTTTACAGTCACTTTGAGAGACGGTACAATTCTGGATGCTCTTAAATTCATACCGCAGGGAACAGCGCCTGTTGGCGGATGGCCAACCGTTGTGTTTGTGCATGGTTATGGCGATAACAAAGAAACCCTTGCGGGTTTCGCAGCCGCACAGGCTGAGTATGGTTATTATACCACAACTTTCAGCATGCGCGGGCAGGGCAATTCCACCGGACTATCAAACCTCATATCAACTACTGAAGCACAGGATATGATCGAATTCATCAATTTTATTAAGCAGGATACCAAGAACGGAATAAACCCAGATAATATTCTTGTAATGGGCGGTTCACAGGGGGGACTGGTTCCCTATATGGCATGTACAATGGGAATGAACGTGAAGACCATAATTTCAGCGCTTGCCCCTCCGAATTTTGCTACAAGCTGGATAGAAAACGGCTGTATTAAGATGACTTTGTTGTGGACAGTTGAATACACTCCCGATACAGCAAGGTATACGCCGCAGGTTGCAAGAATGAGCGACTGGATATATTCATCAGCAAAACAATACTGGGATAGCCTTGCTTTCTACCTTCCGCAGAACAGGGATTTTATGACAAGCATCCCAAATAACAGGGTGCCTTTAATTATGGAAGGTTCATGGCAGGATAAATTCTTTAATGCCTCTGGTATTATGAAAGCTTCGACCCTCAATACCGGTTCTACATTCAGGCTTTATGTAGGCGCTGTACAGGGACATGGCGGAGATAATTCACCAACTGAAGATACCTGGCATATGCAGTTCTTTAATGACTGGTTCTTCTACTGGCTGTTTAATGTTAACGGCACAAAAATGCCTGTTGCAAATTATGATTATGCATCTTCAATGTATCCTGCAAATGGTTTATACTGGACCTTTAAGCATGACAGTTCAAAAGTTAACCTGCAGAACATTACAACACCATATAGACTGTATTTCAATACAAACAGCAGACTGACAACAACAGCAGGCACCAACAATAATACACGGGTATCGGTAAGAAACCAGATTTCCGGCGGCTTAACAATGCAGGAAGCGGTAAATGAAGAATTCACCGGAACAACCTTCACTTCAAAATTCAAAAAGAATTCTGTTTCATTCACAAGTGCGGCACTCACTTCCAATAAAAAATGGCTTGGTACACCCAAGGTGAACCTTGATTATCTTTCAACCGCATCAACATTTACACAGTATAATTTCCAGGTGCTCGAAGTTCTGCCTAACGGAAAAG
>JABFSP010000336.1 GCA_013140565.1 Ignavibacteria bacterium | reverse complement strand
GGGATGTCAATTGCGGGATGTGTATCGTTCAGCTGGATTGCGGCCTTTTCAGGCAGCATGGTGAAGTCAGTATTGTGCATCTTGAAGTTATAAAGTATATCCTGAAGTGTTGCAGATACAAAAAAGTACTGCTGCCGGAGCCTTAATATCTTTCCCTGAGGAATAGAATCGTTGGGATAGAGTACTTTGGAAATTGTCTCACTCAGGTTCTTATTTTCTACTGCTGAAAGATAATTACCCTGGTTAAAATTGTTCAGGTTGAACTCATCGGTCGCCTTTGCCTGCCACAATCTCAGGGTATTAACAGTCCTGTTCTGGTATCCGGGAACTGGAACATCATTTGCAATAGCAAGTACGTCATCGGTGTTAATCCATGTGTAACGTGTTCTTCCTGTTTCATCAAAGTACGTTGAAACCTGCCCATTAAATTTAACTGTGTAGGTGTATTCAGGCCTTACTACTTTCCACGGATTACCGTACCTCAGCCAGTGGTCAGGTTTTTCTATCTGGTAACCGTTTTCAATATCCTGTTCAAATATTCCGTATTCATACAAAATACCATATCCGTAAGCAGGCAATTGCAGTGTAGCCAGAGATTCCATATAGCACGCCGCAAGTCTGCCCAAACCGCCATTGCCTAAACCCATATCAGGCTCTTCACGCATTATACGGTCAATATTGTAGCCAAAACTTTCAAGCAGTTTTCTGCATTCTTCATATATGCCCAGGTTTATAAGAGAATTGCCAAGCAGGCTTCCCATTAAAAATTCAAGTGAAAGGTAATGAACTTTTTTTACATTATTAACATTGTATTCATTTTGCGTTTTAAGCCAGTTGCGTGTGAGCCTATCCCTGACAGCCATTGAAATTGCCTCAAGTATGTCGTGATCTGTGACTGAAGTCCTGTCTTTCACAAGATCGAATTCAAGTCTTTCGGCAAACTGTGTAACAAAAGTACTTGGTTTTACTTTAGCCTCATCACAAAAAAATATGGATTTGTTATTTTCCTTCATCTTAGAAATTAATAGTTAATAGTATAGCAAGGGGGGAATCATCGCTCCAGTCAATGATTATATATAAAATCCTTTTTTATATCTTTGAAGTGGGGCGATTCCATATCTTTAGGTGAAACAAGCGGGTTTATGATATTCCAGTCAATGTTCAGATCTTTATCATTGAAAAGGATAGAGCGTTCGCTGTTCTTATCATAATAATTTGTACACTTGTAATGGAAAATAGCGATATCTGAAAGCACAGAAAACCCATGGGCGAAGCCCGGAGGGATCCATAACTGCTCGTGGTTATCTTCAGAAAGTTCGGTGGCTACATATTTACCAAATGTAGGTGAGCCAAACCGGATATCAACAGCTACATCAAGCACCCTGCCGAAAACAACCTGGCATAATTTGCCCTGGGCGAAATCACCAGCCTGGTAATGCAAACCCCTGACAGTATTTTTGTTGGAACGTGAAATGTTATCCTGCACAAAATCCAGATCGATTCCTCTATCTGCAAATAATTTCTTCCTGAATGATTCGAGAAAGTAACCCCTGTCATCACTAAACACCTTGGGTGTAATTATCAGTACATCTTTAAGCTTCGTTTCCTGAATATTCATTTAAATTATCTATTCTTCCTGTCGTGAAGTATCTTGGCTAAATATTCGCGGTATGCGCATTTAGGCATATTAGTTATAACATTTTCAAATTGTTCAATATCAATGAAATGCATGTGTAACGAAATCTCTTCAAGGCATGCAACTTTTAATCCCTGGCGGTCTTCAATTGCTCCAAAGAAGTTTGAAGCCTGAAGAAGTGATTCCGGCGTTCCTGTATCCAGCCATGCAACACCGCGGCTGATCTTTTCCACATTCAGCTCTCCGCGCTTCATGTATTCAACATTCACGTCAGTTATTTCAAGCTCTCCGCGGGGAGAAGGTTTGAGGTTCTTTGAAATTTCCACTACTTTATTATCATAAACGTATAATCCGGGAACTGCAAAATCTGATTTTGGTTTAGCGGGTTTTTCTTCTATGGAAATTGCTTTACCGTTCTCATCAAATTCAACAATACCGTATCTTTCCGGATCTGTGACCCTGTATCCAAACACTGTTGCGCCGGTTTTTCTTTCAAGCGCCCTCTGGAAGAAATCCAGCTTACCATAAAAGATATTATCGCCCAAAATCAACGTTACATCATCATTTCCAATGAATTTATCACCCAAAATGAAGGATTCTGCAATGCCGTTTGGGGCTGATTGAAGGACATATTCAATATTCAAACCCAGATGTTTTCCGTCACCGAATAATTTCTTATAGAAAGGAATAGTTTCTTGGTTGGAAATGATCAGAATGTCCTTAATTCCGCCCAACATAAGTATAGAAAGGGGATAGTAAATTAATGGTTTATCATATATTAAGGTCAACTGCTTGCTGTAAAGCTGGCTTATGGGGTACATTCTTGAACCTGCGCCGCCTGCTAATATAATTCCCTTCATGATGTGCTCTTGATATCCTGTAAAATTGAATTTTAGAATGCGTAAAGATAAATTTACTTATTAATTATTACAATGAAATAAATTTTGTGTTTTTAGCCCCTTAATAGAGGAAATAATACTGTTCTTTGCAGTACTGTCTCCGGTCATACAGGACATTTGCAGGCAATCAGTTAATAAAAATGGACTGAGCTTGATATTTCTTATGCTTATTTTTGGTTAATGAAAACACTTGATGTTAAATTTAGGAATTCCCGCGAACAAATGCTCGCTGGAAAGATCGATATGCCGTTTAATGAACATATCCTGGCATATGCAGTCTTTGCCCATTGTTTTACGTGTTCAATGGAGCTAAAGGCAATAGCGAATATTAATAAGGCGCTAACCAAACATGGTATTGCTGTATTAAGGTTTGATATGACAGGTATTGGCGAGAGTGAAGGAAACTTTCCGGATACTAACTTTACAACGCAGATTGATGATATAGTATCAGCGGCAAACTTTCTAGGAGAAAAATATTCAGCACCGCAAATGCTGATAGGGCACTCACTCGGAGGAGCGGCAATACTTTTTGCTTCAAAGCAATTACCTTTGATTAATGCAATGGTATCAATTGCATCACCTGATGAGCCGGCAAATCTTGCCGTAAAGCTGAAGCGTACAAAAGATAGATGTATTAAAATGGGTGTGGCTGAGACTGAAATAGGGGGAGTCAAATTCAATTTCAAACCCCAATTCTTTAAGGATATTGAAAGCTATAATGCAGCGGAGCTGCAGAAAACGATTAACATACCATACCTGGTATTGCATTCTACTGCAGATTCTTATTCAGATATCGAAAACGGGTTGAGACTATTCAAGAAGGCAAACCAGCCAAAGAGTTTTATCTCTCTGGATAAAATAGACCATTTAATGCTGCAGAAAGAAGATGCCAATTATGTGGGGGAAGTTATTGCAGCGTGGGCAAAGAAATATATACAATGAGTAATAAGTAATGAGTGTTTTGTGTGCTGAATGAATAGTATTGAGAGAAAATTATGTGTTATTGAACTAATTTCTTAATTTATTATTTATTCGGGAAAATATGTAAGACATGTTTGCTGGTAAAATGATCCAAATAATGAAAAAGGTTATTTTTGTCAGCATTTTTAAACAATTAAAATATTTCTTTTTTGAGAGGTTAATTAATAATTCAGTCCCGTAG
>JABFSP010000153.1 GCA_013140565.1 Ignavibacteria bacterium | reverse complement strand
TGGCGCGAAACATCGGATGAATACGGTCTGCCACTTTGGCTGGGTGATGTTTCAGCCGAAAGTAATTTTGTCCGCAACGAATATCTGGCATGTTTGATAATATTATTGGTTAAGCAGGGTAAACGCGTTTTTGTGGTTGGCAGTTCAAGTCACCCCGTTTGCATTGAGCGTACATTAAATTCAGAATTAAGATAAATTTAACATTATAACATTATGTTTACAGTATCCACGCCGCATTTTTTGGTTAATGTTGTTACCAAACCCGAAGTTGCCGATCACCTGATACCGAACATTAAAAAATTCGGGATTGTGTATTATGTCAGGGAAGATCTAAAGGGCTCAAGGCCCACTGATGCCGACGAGAAAGATATTACTAAAGTGCAGATGCTCTGCAACCGCGGAATCTTGAGCGATGTTATGAGCTATGTTAAGGAGTATTACATTAAAGGTTACGGCGCGGTTTGTTATTACGAAGAAGTTAATGTGCCGATGTAATGCGGTTAATTTTCAAAATGGAAATTCATATCGTAATTTCGGTTTTTGAAATTTTTCAATATGTTCTTTTTGTCTTGACACAAAAAGAACCAAAAAAGTCAAGGCTGTTTAAAAATCCGCTAAAATTATTCTCGCTACGCTGCAAGAAAAAAACTCGTCACGCTTTCAGCGTGACTCAAACAGTTTTTCTTGCTTACGCTTGCTCGAATAATTTCTTAACGCCGATTTTTAAAAGGCCGGATTAAAACAGCAAAAAAAAACAATAGATGACTTTGGCGGCGGATGTTTACCCTTATTTAAAAAAATAAAATTGATTATTTTTGTTTTATGGGAGAGCTCAAAGCAAAAGATTCAGTATTACTTAATTACCCGGTGGATTATGTTTACCGAACGGTGACAGATATTGCATCTTACAGCCAGTGGTGGCCGCATGAGGTAAAAAGCGAGCTTGAATATCTGGATCCCGCGATAATTGGCACGCGCATAAACGTGCAGAACGGTCCGTTTGTAAAATGGAAGTCGGTAGTAAGCGGATTTAAAACCAACAGGCTGCTTGCCATTGATTATGTTGAAGGTGCGTGGATAGGTAAAACCGCATGGCGTTTTGAAGAGACCTCGGGCGGCACAAAGCTCACTATGGAAATTGATATAAGCTGCAACAGGCTTTGGCTGAAGGCAGTATCAAAGATCATCAATTTAAGCAGAATGCACTCAAAACAAATCACCAGAATTTTCGCCAATCTCGGTAAACACCTGGGTCGGAATTTTGAGGATTATAACAAACAGAACAGTTACGGCGGCATTTCTGTTTCAGGGATAGACCATCTGATCTTACACGTAAGCGATATAAACAGGTCAGCCTCGTTCTATAAAGATGTGTTCAGGGTTGAAAATCTCTCAAACGGTACCGGTGAAATATCGCTTAAGTTTGGCAGCCAGAAAATTATGCTCGTTCTGCAGAAAGAGACTCACGCGCCGAACAAAGATGAAGTGATATTCAGAATGGCGCTGAACACTCCTTTAGATAAAGTGCGGGCAATTCTAAAAGCTAAGGGAGTTGAAGTTCTTCCCGGACCGCTTTACGCATCAGCGGTTAATACAAATAACGATATGTTCTTTATCAAAGACCCTGACGGATATTTAATTGCATTAGTGCAGACCAAAAACTAAAGGAGGCTGCTAAGAGCCTCCTTTTTTTATCACAAATTTATACTGAGAATTACTTCAATGGACTGTTTGGCGCAAGCAGCGGCGTTATATCTTCTTTTTTCAATGTAACTTCTATCGGACCCTGTGCATAGGATGCAATTTCATACGGATTGTAGTAGAACGTTAAACTGCCGTCTTTATTCACAAGCCAGTTATAATTGAAAGTAATTTTGTTATCAAACAAACCGCCTTTATCCTGCAGGTTATCACCGGGTTTTAGGTTATTGGCTTTCCGGAATGCAGCATCAACCAGTTCATTAAGTTTCTTTTCAAATCCCTGTATAAATAAATTACCAGGTGAAAGAGTATCGCCGGTTTCTTTGCTGATATTATAATATTCAAGATAACTGTTTGGATGCGCGCCGCCCATATAAGAGGAATTTCCTGCTGCAAGATTGATGATCTTTGGGTGATCAAGATTTGCGGATACTGACTGCTCCAGGTACCAGTACTGCGGTGATTCAGGATATTCTTTGCGCATTGTTACGTACTGCGCCATAAACGAATCAGCAGCAACCTGCATTGTGGGCATGGTTGAATCACCGAACGAAACACCGCTGTTCACGATATTCATGATGAGTTTATTTAACTTATCTTTATGGCTGCCGGAAACAGCTTCTATATAATCAACTCTGAAATAAGTGCAGGTATCTGTTGGTGAGCAGTTATTGTATGATTTCAGGAACGATTTATCCGAAAATTTAATATCATTACTATTGGTGGTTTTGGAATCTGTGGTTGTTTGTTTTTGTTCAGTTGAAGAATTATCGTTCTTTTTTCCGCAGGAAACAATGAAAAATACAGCAATAAGAACCGGTATTAAGTATTTCATTTGTGTAGTATTAATTAGAGGTTTTACAAATATAATCAAAAGATAAAAAATGCCCTATTCAATGCTTTGGTTAAAAGCACTTTTCCAAAGTGGTCCGCGGCGGCGGATTGAGAAAGAGAATATTGCTGTTATACAACATTAATTTTCAGTTCCGCATATGCCGCAGAGCAAACGCAAAGCTTGCGTGATCCGGCTGACTTAATAGCTGAAGCGCACTCCAGTATAGTGGCACCGGTTGTAATTACGTCATCTGCGAGCAGGATATTTTTTCCGCGAAGCTTATCGGTATATTTTGGATTAATCCTGAACGCTCCGCTTACGTTGACCTTCCTTTCAGCTTTATTGAGCCGTGTCTGCGTTGGGGTGAAGCGTGAGCGGATCACTGCGTCACTTATTACCTCAGTTTTCAAAATATTGCTGATTCCTTTAGCGATATATTCGCTCTGATTATAAGTCCTGTCTCTAAGTTTTGCCTTATGAAGCGGTACGGGTATTATGATATCAATATTATTTGCAATTTTTGATGCGGCAAGTCTGCCTATTTCTTCACCGAGCATAATCCCTGCCCGCTTGATCTTCTGGTACTTAAGCGCGTGAAATAGCGGCTGAATAGCGGTACCTTCGCGGAACCAGTAGACTGAAAATGAATCATCAATTGTTCCGTTGTTAATAAAGTCAGCTTGCCAGGGATGGGTTTCGTTGTAGGGCTCAAGTTTGCTGTTACATTTAGTGCACAGGTAGCTGCTCCCGGGATCCATAACCTCATCGCACGCCAAACAGGTGTTTGGCAGGATGAAATTGAGGAGGTTATTGTATATTTTCTTCAGCAAATAATGACCTTTTTTACGAGAGTATCACTCTTTCCTATTTTGAAATTTGAAGATAACTTTTTGAATTTTAAATTCAAAGTAAAACTCATAAATTCAGGTTTTACGCAAAAAATCACTTCTTAAAATGCCGCTTGGGCAAAAATATTAAGGCGGCTTTTAGCAAAAAATGGCAAAAATACCATCCATCAGAACACGGGGAATAATAGAATACGATACTATAATAAGGCGTGAGGGTAAAGGTTTGCTGTGCGGTGTGGATGAAGCCGGTAGGGGTCCGATTGCCGGACCCGTGGTTGGTGCCGCGGTGATTTTCAGTGATGATATTTATATTG
>JABFSP010000133.1 GCA_013140565.1 Ignavibacteria bacterium | reverse complement strand
ATGATAACCTCCCCCCAAAAAAAAATGGTTTCATCATGGAATGCTAAATGAGAAACCAGCCAAGAAGGGCGTGGCTACAAAGACAAAATCTTACATTCTAATATGAAATTTGTTCAAAGTAGAACAGGATTGGATTTTCTCTGTGCCCTTTGTGTCTCTGTGTTGGAAACTTTTGATTTTTATGGTATTTCTGTTTTTTAATAATTTCTAACTTTTCCGTTGATTTTCATCATTTGAAACAATATTTTATATATATGCAGATTGTAAAATTCACCAGGATCCTGTTCGCTTTCATAATATTGATTTGCGGCATTACTCATGCGCAGTATGTAGGTTTCGGCAGGAATAAAGTTCAGTATACCGATTTTGACTGGCATACCATTTCAACAGAACACTTTAAGATCTATTATTACCCTGAAATGAAAGAGCTCGCCGAAATTGGCGCAGCATATGCCGAAGAGTCATACCTCATTCACCAGCAGAATTTTGATTATTCATTAATTGATACTGTCCCAATAATTTTTTATTCATCACCAACTCACTTCAGGGAAACGAACACAACGCCGGGGATAATTCCTGACGGCGTGGGCGGATTCTTTGAGTTCATAAAGGGAAGGGTCGTAATTCCCTTTGATGGCTCATTGGGTAACTTTAAACACGTTATCCGGCATGAGCTTTGCCATGTATTTATGGTCGCGAAAGTCGCAAATATACTGCGGCTCCACCGCCAGCCCGCTGAGCGGCAGATGCCGCTCTGGTTCACCGAAGGGCTTGCTGAATACTGGTCAAATGACTGGGATGCCACGGCTGAGATGGTAATTAAGGATGCAGTACTAAATGATTATATGGTCGGACTTGATGATTGGGAACGGTTCTACGGAACTTTTTTTATGTATAAGTTCGGGCAGAATGTGCTGACTTATATTGGTAATAAATACGGACCTGAAAAAGTACTGCTGCTGATAGAAAATATCTGGATGAGTGATGATTTTTCTGTTGTTATGGAAAAAACCATCGGAAAGGGATACGAAGAATTTGACAGGGAGTATCTTTACGCCCTTAAGAAACAATATTACCCCGAGCTTTCAACTGAAGACGCGGCTTCTGTTAAAACAACCGCTGTTTATTCAGGCGTATTCGGGCACAAACCGGCTTATTATAAAAATGGTGATACTGAAGAAGTTTATTTTATAGGCAATGAATCAGGGTACACAAGCATTTTCAAAGTGAACCTGAAGAAACGCAGCAAACTTATCACCGTTGTTGAAGGAGAGCGCAATGAGAATTTTGAAGAATTCCATTTCTTCAGAACAGGACTCGATATTTCTTCTAATGGCATTCTGGCGTTTGCTACCAAATCAGGCGAAGCCGATGCCCTCCATCTGTTTGACGTCAGGTCAAATAAACTTGTCAACAGTTTTCATTTTGATCATATTGTTCAGATAGGCTCACCTGCTTTTACAGCCGATGGCAGCAGCCTTGTTTTCCCTGCACTTGATAAATCCGGAAAAAGTGATCTTTATATATTCACTATAGCTGATAAGAACTTAACCCGGCTTACCAACGATTACTACGATGACCGCGACCCTGATATATCAGCGGATGGTAAGTATATTGTCTTTTCATCTGACCGTACTTCTGAAGGGGTGCATAATATGTATAATCTTTTCATATACGATGTTGAAAAGAAAACAATAAATTATTTAACTTCAGGTAAACAGGTTGATTTTTCCCCTCAATTTTCGCCGGACGGCAAAAAGGTTGTATATACATCAACATCAGGCGGTCTGCAGAATATATGGCTTACCAAGCTTACCCGCACAACTGCTGCCGATGGCAGCGAGCTTATCACAGCGGATAGCAGCCGCACTGAAAAATTAACAAACTATACAACTGCATCATTTGACCCCAAGTGGGCAGGCGATGATAAGCTCGTATTCGCTTCATATGAAAAAGGCGGCATATCGGTGAGGATACTGAATGATATTCCGAAACTGATTGATACGCCGGTTTCCACAAGGATACTTACTTTCGGTGATGCCAAGGATCTTTGGACATTCAATAAGATAAAAGGGCTTAGCAAGAAGAACGACCTGAAGTATAAAAAAGAGTATTCACTTGATATTGCTACTACAAATATATCCGCCGACCCCGTTTTTGGCGCAACAGCAGGCGGAATACTCGCGATGAGTGATCTGTTGGGCAATGACCAGTATTATTTCCTGGTGTACAACAATTCAGAAACAGGCGAAGAATTCTTCAAGAGTTTTAATGTCGCAATATCAAAAGTATCTCGCGGCCAGAGGCTAAACTACGCGTACGGGATATTCCATTTATCAGGCAGAAGGTATGATTACGGCGATGCGTTTTCATATTATGAAAGAACTTTTGGCGGCTACTTTGCTCTTAGTTACCCGCTTTCATTTTTCAGGCGGATTGATGCCAGCATATCACTTGCGAACAGCAAACGCAGCGTGACGGAAGAAAAAGTTAACCGCCGCGCACTTCTGTTAACCAATTCTATTTCGTATACAAAGGATAATTCATTATGGGGTCCAACGGGTCCGCTTGATGGCAGCAGGCTGAATATTACATTGGGTTATACAACAGATATACAGTTTGGCAACGTGAATTATTATACTTTCATATTTGATTACAGAAGATATTTCCGCCTCAGCAATACAGTTGCAGTCGGTTCACGTTTTGCGTATTTAATGAACGAAGGTGATGAAGCACGCCGCTGGGCAATAGGCGGAAGCTGGGATCTGCGCGGCTGGCCACGTTTTGGATTGCGGGGTAAAAAAGCATTGGTAGTAAGCAATGAGCTCCGGTTCCCTCTAATTGATCTTGTTGATGTTCGTTTTCCATTCGGAATTAATTTCTTCTTTCCGTATATCCGCGGTGCAGCATTCTTTGATGTTGGCAACGCGTGGGATAAAGAATATGGTGAGACAAAAGGCAGTGTTGGGATAGGCATGCGCATTAATTTGTTTTATATTATTGCGCTGCGTTATGATATCGGAAAAAGAATTGAGAATAATTTTAAGAATTTCCAAAGCGGAATATTCCAGCAATTCTTTTTCGGGTGGGATTTTTAATCCGCTCATTTTTGAGGTCTTGTGGAATAATTTGTGGAAAAATGAGTTCCTTGAAATAAATGAGTAAAAATGCTATTATTGCATTCATAACAAGCGGGAATAGCTCAGTTGGTAGAGCGCAACCTTGCCAAGGTTGAGGTCGCGAGTTCGAGCCTCGTTTCCCGCTCAGGATCAAAGCCTTGAATGCAATTTAAGGCTTTTTTTAGCTCAAAAATGAAGCTTTTTGGGCGACGTACCCAAGTGGCTTAAGGGGAAAGTCTGCAAAACTTTTATTCATCGGTTCGAATCCGATCGTCGCCTCTGGTTCACTCGTTCACTAAAAATATTCCATAAACTAAACTCTGCCAATTATGAGTTTATTTTTTAAAGCCCACGGAAGACCATCCACCGGATTACTACTTATCCGTTTAGTTGCAGGCGCATATACAATGTCCCTTGGCATCATGCAGGCTAGCAACATCGAAGATTACATCAATAAAGTCAAAGCGCTTCAATTCTTCAGTGAAAACACAGCTTTCATTATTGGATTTGTTACGCCGTTTTTGCTGATAATTTTCGGCGGACTTTATATAATGGGTTTTTTTACTCCCATAACAAGCTTTTCTCTTGCGATGATATCAATTATGAAAATAGCTTCCCGCGGTCTCTTCCCCACTGAAGGAATACCATTCAATAAAGATATGCTGTTCCTCGTATGTTTCCTCACCACGCTTTTTGCGGGTGCAGGCATAATCAGTTTTGATGCATTGCTTGACAGGCGAAAGAAAAAGAACGTAATTGAACCGATCGATAAAAATGACATCTCGGCTACAAAAACAATTACTGCGGAAGTTATAGTAGAACCTTCAACTGAGGTTACAGCAGAAGAGAAAAACAACCCTTAATTCCAATGCTATGAGTGATTATAACCGCTCAAGGCTGATAACAGCGATAAATAAATTCAACCAAAAAGATTTTTTTGAGTGCCACGAAATTCTTGAAGATATATGGTTCGATGTCCGTGATAGCTCAAGGGATCTATACCAGGGATTACTTCATATAGCCGTAGGCTTTTACCACCTTACAAAGAAGAACAACTTTAAAGGAACAATCATTCAGTTAACAAAGGCAGAAGAAAGACTGGGAAAATTTCCCGGGGAATTTCAGGGAATGGACCTTGCAAAATTGTTAAAACAAATTAAGAGCATTAAAAAAAAGTTAATAAAAAAGGAAGTCCCGAAGAGACTTCCTAAAATTGAGATTCAATGAAACAAGGCGGCTACATTACCATTCCGCCATCAACAGCAATAACCTGCCCGGTAATATAATTGGCTTTATCTGAAGCAAGAAATGTTACAACTCCTGCAATTTCAGATGGCTGTGATGTTCTTTTTAAAGGTACTACGCTCAGCATTGCAGTTCTTTGTTCCGCATTCAGTTTAGCAGTCATTTCAGTTTCAACAAAACCTGGGGCAACACAATTCACATTAATATTTCTTGATGCAAGCTCCTTGGCAATTGATTTCGAAAGCCCGATGAGTCCGGCTTTAGAAGCTGAGTAATTGGATTGACCGGCATTTCCGGTTAATCCTACAACTGAACTGATATTAATTATCTTACCGCCTCTTTGTTTAACCATAATTGAAGAAAGTGCTTTCATCATATTAAAAGCTCCCTTAAGGTTAACGGCAAGAACGGCATCCCAATCTTCTTCAGCCATGCGCATAATAAGTTTATCTCTTGTAATTCCGGCATTATTAACAAGTATATCTATCCTGCCTGATTCTTTTGCAATTTCATTGCAAACCTGTTCCGTTTCCGCTGTACTTGTTACATCAAGTGAGCGTGATGAGATCTTCCTGCCGCTTGACGTTTTGCTCTGTACCCAACTTTCAAAATCATCAGGGAAGAATTTATCAAGAATTACAATATCAGCACCTTCGGCAATAAAATCTTCAGCTATTGCGCGCCCTATTCCCCTTGCGCCGCCGGTTATAATAGCATTCTTATTATGCAGCAAATTTCCCATTTCTATACTCCGGTTATATTATAATTTATTTATATCTTCTGCTTTATCTACACCTTTAATAACAACAGTATTGTCAATTCGTTTTATCAGACCCTGCAGAACTTTACCGGGACCAAGTTCAATGAACTCTCTTGCACCGTCATTTATCATATTCATTATACTTTCTTCCCAGCGAACTGAAGAAGTAAGCTGGTCGTACAAAGTTCGTTTAATAAACTCAAGTTCGGTATCTTTGGTTATTGGCTGTGCATGAACATTGGTGTATACTGGAATCTGAACTTTTTTAAATTCAGTATAATCCAGTGCGACTTCAAAATCTTCCCTGGCCGATTCCATTAGTGGCGAATGAAATGCGCCGTGAACAACAAGTTCTTTTGCCATTTTCGCTCCACGTTCTTTGGCAAGCACCATTGCTTTATGAACCCCGTCAACGGAACCGGAAATTACAATCTGACCGGGGGAGTTGAAATTTGCAACCTGCACAATTCCATGTTCAGAAGCATCACGGCAAACTTCAATAATCTTAATTGTATCTAGTCCAATGATAGCGGCCATTGTACCTTTATTTTCTTCGCCTGCTTTCTGCATAAGTTCACCGCGAAGCTGTACAAGTTTCAGGCCATTTACAAAACTCAATGCACCCGCTTTCATCAATGCTGAAAATTCACCCAATGAATGCCCTGCTGTGTAGCTGGCTTCTTTGTTTTTTATAAGTCTGGTTGCCGCAACTGAATGCAAAACAATCGCAGGCTGTGTGATAAACGTTTGTTTTAATTTATCTTCCGGTCCTGTAAAGCTAATTGAAGATATATCAATTCCAAGAATTTCGTTAGCCTGAAGATACAATTCCTTAATTTCAGGGTAATTTTCATATAAATCCTGTCCCATCCCGATATATTGGGATCCCTGACCCGGATAAACAAATGCTGTACTCATATAATGCAAATATACGTGAAAATGGCAAATGTCAAAATCCAATAGGATTAATCCTTGAAATAAGACTAAAATCTATAAAATTGACGATTGACATTTAAATGAACATCAATTCCAACCTACGAACAAAGAACGAAATAAGGTAGAATTATTCCATTAGGGGTTTATAATAACTTTGTAAAAACGGCAAAAAATCATTATTTTATTACGGTATATAGTATTGCAAATATCATAATTATTTGTAATTTTCCTAAAAATATAGACGAAATTTGATGAAATTTTTAGCAAGTCTGTTATTAATTGTATTAATGTTAATAGGATTTTCCGGTACTTCCAATGCGCAGATAGATAGCAGCCTTATACTTGGACTTTCTCAGAAGAACGTGACGGTTTCTGTTTTTGATCTAAGTGACCCTACTGGTGTGAATATGGAAGTCAATCTTTGGGGTTTTGTAAGATATCCGGGAAGATACAGGCTGCCGGTAAATACTACTTTTCTGGACCTGATTTCTTTTTCCGGCGGTCCTTTGGAAGAATCAAATCTTGAAGATATACGAATAATGAGAAACATGAATGATCCGACCAAAAAAGCAACCGTTATAAAGCTGAATTATGAAGACTTGTTATGGGAAGACCAGGTATCAACGCAGACAAAGCCAAACCCTGTATTGCAGCCAGGGGATGTAATTTTAGTCTTAAGGGAAAGAAGATATACCTTCAGGGATTATTTGCAGATTTATGTGCCTATTATTACTTCATTGGTTTCGATAGCAACATTACTTATCACAATTTCGCGTAATTAATTTTTAATATAAAAAATATGGAATCACAGTCAAACAATAAACAATTTAATACGATAGATTCTAATATAAAGTCATCACATAGTATTAGGTTCTATTTCAACCTGATCCTGAGGAACAAGGTACCCATTTTGTTGAGCCTTGCTGTAGGACTTGTTGTTTCATATTTTTACGCATATTCACAAGTTGATATTTATGCCTCCGCTTCGTCAATGAGGCTTTCTAAACCAAAGGAAAACGTACTTGAGAATAAAATATTCAGCGATATAGAGGGTGAACTGCCTGAACGGTATATTAACAATGAAGTTGAAATTCTGAAGTCCTTTGCCATAAGAGAAAAAACTGCAGCTTCACTTCTTGATTCATTCCAGGTTTTAAAGGGCAAAATGCAGTTTTACCTGCTTGCAGCTAATCTTGAAAATCCGGTTGAACCGAAAAGCAAAAACCAGATCGCCAGCGTTCTTCAGACTGTTACCGAGATCTCCCAAAAAAGGGGGCTAGATATTGTAAGTATTAAGACAGAAAGTCCGTCACCTCAAGAGGCAGCTTTAATTTCAAATTGTTATGCAGAAGCATATGCTGATTACTCACTTAAATTTAACCGCGGTCATTTAACATTAAACCGTGAATTCCTTGAAAAGCAAGTTCAGGAAAAATACAACTCACTGCTGCAGACTGAAGATAAGCTCACAAATTTCTTAAGAACTGAAAATGTTGTTGAGCTCAACGCCCAGGCGAACTCTATAATTAACACACTATCGGGCATCGAAGGTACTTATAACGCAGCTTTGATTGATGTGCAATCTACCAGCAAGGCATTAACAGATATAAAGGGAGAACTGGACAGATACGATCCTAAGTCAACAGATTACTTTGAAAGCAGATTCACTGACCCTTATATCAGTGAACTGCAGTCACAAATTGCGAAACTTGAGATTCAGCGTGACCTGGCTAAAACAGGAAATGAGGATTACTTAAAGAACAATAAATCTTTAATTGAAACAAATAACAAAATAGCTGAGCTCAAAAAAAATCTCAATGATAAGCTTTCCATTATGATGGATGGCGCCAAATCGAATACTCCGGACGAGCTCAGAAATCTTTCAAATAAATATTTCGAGACCAAGGTACTGAACAACCAGAACAAGATTAAAGAAGGTCTGTTAAAAGGATATCTTAACAAATACCAGGAAAAGTTCAACAAATTACCTGCACAAAGTATTGAGTACGCTAATTTAGAGCGTGAGCGAATGGCTAATGAAAAAGTTTATTTGATGTTGCTTGAAAAATACCAGGAAGCACTAATAAACGAAGAATCACAGCCCAATAATGTTAAGATTATCGATTATGGTAAAGTACCAAAGGCTCCGAGTAAACCAAACAGGTTCCTTATAATTACGATAGGCTTGTTAATTGGTCTTGGACTTGGTTATGGTTTTGCACTGTTAAGAAATATTCTGGATGTTTCGGTAAAATCGCCGGAAGACCTGGAAAATATAGGCATTTCACTTATCGGCTGGGTACCAACATTTATGCGGGAGCCAAAAGCCGGAAGACACACACACACAGAGCAGGAGCTTGTTCTTGCTTACAATTCAGATTCTGTACCGGCTGAAGCTTTCAGAACACTTAGGACCAGGCTGCAATTTTCAAAACTTGAGCCTGAGCCGATAAAAACAATACTTATTACAAGTTCAATTCCAAGAGAAGGTAAGACAATTATTTCTTCTAATCTTGCAGCAAGTTTCGCGCTTTCATCAAAGGTATTGCTATTGGATTGTGATTTCAGAAAACCGAGGATGCATAATATTTTCAACATGAAGCGTTATCCCGGCCTGTGCGATTATTTGTTCGGTACCGTTCCTATAGAAGAAGCCGTAAGACAAACATCATTCCCGAATCTGGATATAATGACATGCGGAACTATTCCAACAAATCCTGCAGAGCTTATTGCCTCGAAACACATGCAGACTTTTTTGAATATGATGAAACCAAAGTATGATTATATATTGATAGATTCTCCCCCGCTTGCAACTGTAACTGATGCGGAACTGCTTTCGTCTTATGTAGATGGAACTGTTGTAGTCAGCCTTGCAAGCAAAACAAGACTTGATCTTTTGGTAAATACAATTGATACGCTGAACAAAATTAATGATACTTTCATAGGCGTCATACTTAATAACTTTGACTATCAGGCAACATACGGAAGTTACTACAAATACTATTATTATTATTACGGGTCTGAAAAAGGTAAAGAATCTTCTAACGGAACAAATGGAAAATCAACAAATGGCGTAAATACTAACGGAAGCCAAAAAGAAAAGATAATTAAACCAAATTAGTTTGCAGTTAAGGATATTTTTCAAAACATTTCCGGAGACTTCGAAGTGTCCTTCCTGCGGCAAGATAGGGACAATACGAAGAAGCAGGACGAAAAATTTCGTTGAATCATCAATTAAGCTGTCACGGGTTGCTAATCTCTACAAATGCAGAGAGTGCGGCTGGCGCGGAATGCTCAAAAAATATACAGTTAATAAATATTCATTTATTACAATGTTTTTTTACATTGTCCTGGTAGTATCAGTTGCATACATAATCAGGCAGGTACTTATGAATAATTTCGGGACATAATAACTAACCTGGCTCACCTCTTTTAAATAAACCTATGGACTACAAGAGTATTAACTTCCATGAATTCGTTTCAGCAAAGCTTGCCGAAAACGGGTTCAGGATAGCTCACATCACTAAGGAAATGATGGATGAGCGCGCTGAAGATTTTATGAATTTTGTGAACGGCATAAGAAATGAATACAGCAAAGCTTACGGCTGGAGTGAAGAATCAAAGGAATATTTCCTGAATCCCCTTAAGGATAAATTTAAATTCAGCTTCACAATACTTAATGATAAAGATGAGATATGCTTTGTAAATTTTTCTTCAGTATATGATAAATTGATCCATAACCATTGCACATATGCCAGGAAGGATACCCGCAGCTTCAACTTTGCGAAACTTCACATAATAAAATTATGCCAGGCGGGTTTGGATGCCGGCTTTACCCACCAGGAAGGATTCTGGCCAAAGAGTAATAACGGCTCAATAATACTGTTCATGCGAATGGGCTGGAAAATTGACAGCATTAGGAACAACAAAGAACTTTTTATGATAGCTGACCTGGAAAAGGTCAGAGACCAAACATATGAATTAGTAATTGCAGGTAAATAAAAATGAACAACAAGAATGTTTTATTAACCGGGGCTTCAGGGGGACTGGGTAAACACATTACCGCTGGACTGGCTGCAGCAGGTTACAATTTGGCCTTACAGTATAATACCAACAGCCAAAGCATTGCAGAAAATATAAAAGATATAAGTAACCTTTCAATAAAAGTAAAAGCATATAAAGCTGATATTACCACTGAGGCTGATATTGTAAAACTGGTAAGTGACGTCAAGGAGGATTTTGGTTCAATTGATATGCTGATCAACAACGCGGGCATCTCAATAAATGCAATGAGCTGGAAACTTTCCGGGGAGGACTGGAATAAAGTACTCAGCGTTAACCTCACAGGACCTTTTTTATGCACAAAACATGTCTTACCTTTAATGAAGGAAAACAAGTATGGAAGGATAATCTATATTTCATCAGTTGTACCGCAAATTGGTGTTCCCGGAACTGCCGCATACGCGGCTTCAAAAGCTGGACTCGGGGGTTTATGCAAAACTATTTCAAAAGAAGTAATTAAGAATAATATTACAGCCAACATGATATCTTTGGGCTATTTTGATGCCGGCCTTCTTTACCAGATCCCGGAAGAAATACGGGGTCAGATAAAAGAAACCATTCCCGTAAAGCACTTTGGTAACCCGGCAGAAATTGTAGAGTGCATTAAATATATCAGCAATGAAGAATCAAAGTACCTGACCGGCCAAACCATTAATTTAAACGGGGGTTTGTTTTAACCGGATGTGCGGAATAAACGGGATAATTACAGAAGACAGTGTTCTAAAAAGAAATATCATACGGGCAAACAACCTTATCAGACACCGCGGACCGGATGATGAAGGTTATATTTTTATCGATACACATAGTGGTAACTACAGGCAGTTTTCAGGTAGTGATTCTTCAAGGGCTATAAAAGAAAAATACCCTCTTATATCATTTAAGAATGAAAGAAGCAAGGAAGCAGTCTTAGCTCACAGAAGACTTTCCATAATTGACCTGAGTGAAAACGGGCACTGCCCCATGTCTGACCCTGATGGTAATATATGGCTTACTTACAACGGCGAAATATACAATTACATTGAATTAAGAGAAGAGCTAAGAAGCGCAGGTTACCGATTCAGAACAAATTCAGATTCTGAAGTAATAATAAATTCCTATCTTCATTGGGGAACGGAGTGTCTTAACCGCTTCAATGGTATGTGGGCATTTGCTATTTGGGATAATGTGAAGAAAATCCTGTTCATTGCACGCGACCGTTTTGGTGTAAAACCATTGTATTACACAGATTCCGGGAATTATTTTGCCTTTTCATCAGAAATGAAACCACTGGCTTCATATTCAGAACTGAATATCAGCATCAACCGTAAAAAGATCCCTTTCTTCCTGCTTTATGGCAACAGGCTAAATAATGAAGAAACTTATCTTGAAGGAATCAGATCACTTCCCGGGTCTCACTATCTTATTCATGAAAATGGTAATACAAAGATAACCAGGTACTATGATATTGAAAAAAAAGAACAAAGTTCTTTAAATGAATCTGAGCTGATCAGTTCAATCGTTATCCTGCTGGAAGATTCCGTTAGTTTAAGATACAGAAGTGATGTGCCTGTGGGGACCTGCCTAAGCGGTGGATTTGATTCATCAAGCATAGTTTCGCTGGCATCCGGCGCAGGGAAGAAAAACATTGAAACATTTTCGGCTGTATGGAATGAAAAAGAATGCGATGAAACATATTACATTGATATAGTTAACAAAAGATTCAACTGCTCGCCTAATAAAGTTGTACCGCAGGAAAGCGAATTTCCCGAAGTTTTCAAAGAGTTATGTTATTACCAGGAGATCCCAACTGAGGGTCCGGGTTTGTATCCGCAATGGTATGTAATGAAAAAAGCCAAAGAAAAGGTAAAAGTACTTCTTGATGGTCAGGGCGGTGATGAGGTGTTTGGGGGCTATTACCAAATGGGCGCATACTTAAGAGGAGTCTTAAGGGATAGAAATCTATTTAGGATCGCCTCAGAGTCAGGTAATTTCATGAAATTTTTTAATAAGAACGGAATACACTCTTTCATAAGCTGGCTTTTCCCACGGCAATATGGATACATGACAAGATCAAAACTATCTGCCAGATATGATATCATAAAACCAGACCTATTGAATGAAATAGATAGAGACTCATTATATTTTGATGTAGAACCTTCCAGGAAATTCGGTAACTATCTCAGCAGTCTTTCATATCACTTTATCAGGAACATGACAATTCCGACCCTGCTTCATTACGAAGACAGGTCTTCAATGGCGCATTCAATTGAAAGCCGGGTACCCTTTTTGGATTACAGACTTGTTGAGCTTGGTGTAAACCTCAGCTCAAAATATTTATCATACAATGGTGAATCTCGCCCATTATACAGGAAAGCGATGAAGGACCATTTACCCCCCGAAGTAGTGAACAGAAAAGATAAGCTCGGGTTTCCTGTTCCATTTGCAAAATGGACCTATGGCTCCCTGAAAGAACAAATAAATGATGAGCTTCTCAATGGTAACAGTACAATCTTTGAGTACATCAACAAATCGGCGCTTGAAAGAAATCTGAAGGGTCATTTTGAAAAGAAGAAAGAATACAGCTGGGAAATATGGAGAATGCTTAGTCTGAATAATTTTCTTAAGTTGTTTTGCGGCAAAATAATTTGAAACCGAATTTTTGTTAATTTAATTTAAGTTATTTTGCATATTTTACATTAATTTACCTTCTAAATCACGGCTATTTGATCAAATTTATAGTAGAGTCATATTCGTTCAGCAGAATATTGATATTAACAGTAATATCAATTGCTCTGCTATTTCTTCTAAGCAGGGTTTTTGATAATGCCTGGGGCAGCAGTTCTTATATCCCGATTGTAAATCTTGAAGATGTATATGCCCTGCCGCAGGAATATGATAATATTGACAGGATAAATTTAAAACTAATAAATAAGGATCTTGTCGCCATAGAAGCTAACAAGAAATTCAGGCTACGCGATAAAGAAACTAATTTCGGATTTTACGACACTCTGCATTTCTTTTACCCCGATACTTCGTTCGACAAGATAAATAAGATCTTTTTCAGGTTCGAAGACTCTCAAAATTATGATTCAATTTATCTTGTTATCTCAAAATCACAGCAGGATAAAATATACTACAACCAGGTATTCTATAGTTCTGTTAGAATTGAGCAGCTGAATGAATTTTCAGATGACACTGCAGTATTCAGGCTTGATAATTCTCTCCTTGTCAAAAATGACCTTTTAATTGATAACGATACATTAATTGGACAGGTACTCGAAAATTTTAATTCCAATATCGAAACTCTGGGTATAGCAGAATGCGGAAGAAATTGTCTCATTTTTCAGGAAATTTGTCAGAAATTTGGTGTACCCTGCCGAATGGTAAACCTTCAGGGCGGTGATAATTATGAAGTAGGCTTCTCAAACAGTATTGGTTATCCCCTGCATGTTGTTTGTGAAGTTTTTTCAAGCAAACACAGAAAGTGGTATGTTATTGATCCTACTTACGGTTTCAGGTTTAAATTATCATCTTTTAATGATTACCTGAATGCCGTTGAAATTTCGAATAATCATACATTTAGAAGAGAAGATGAGATTTTTCAGGACAGTATATTGCTGACAAAACGATCTTTGGTTGGTAAAGACTATTTTAAATATTATGAAAATGTAGTATTTTCTATTCCTGACTGGAAAAACAAATACTTAAAAAAACTAATTAATATTTTTTACGGAAATTTTAGTTATTATCTATATCTGTACTC
>JABFSP010000357.1 GCA_013140565.1 Ignavibacteria bacterium | reverse complement strand
CTATAATTGATTTAATTTGCTTTTATTCATTTAATTCAATATTTTTGACTTTACTATTGTATAATTTTGACGGGAGAATAAACCTTAAACATGTTTAAACACAATATTTTTGATCTTTTAAGGTCCTTTTCAGCAAATGAAATCAAAAAATTAGAACTTTTTCTAAAATCTCCCTACGTAAACGGCAGTGAGAAAATGCTTACTCTCTACAGGGAGATCGTTAAGTATTACCCTGATTTTAATGATAAAGATCTGACAAAACATAGTCTTTCTGTTAAGAGTAGCACTTCCGGAAGGCATAATGAATCAACTCTCAGGGATGCTCTTTCAGAACTAATGAAATTAACATTGAAATTTTTATCAGTAAGTAATTTTGAGAAAGACAGTTTTGCCGGAGAGAATTTTTTGCTGGATGAGCTTTTACAAAGAAACGCCTATAGGCTATTCGAAAAAAGAATAAAGAGTGCTTCAGTTTCGTATAAGCAAATTGATGCTAAATATTTATATAATAAGTATTGGCAAGATACATTATTGTTTAACTTTGATTTTACATATAAAAAAGTTCTGCATAAAAAGGATGCCTCTGAAAGAATAGATCTGCTGAAATCAGCCAGCTTTGATCTTCTGAAGTTTTATATTGCAGAAATTGTATCCTTACATTTGAATTCAAAAATACTTTCAAATAAGTATAATATAGACTATTCTAAAAATCCCCTTGTTTTGATTGTCAAAGGATTAAATCTGGATATTCTGCTTAAAATGTATGATAGCAAAGATGCGGTGATTTTGTATATTTACAAGTATTTACTCGAAGCATTTGATAATCTGAATGATGAAAAGTCGTATTTTTTGTACAGGAAATATATCGAAGATAATAAAAATTATTTAAGTCATGACGAAATGGCATTTCATTATAACTGGATGGTCAATTATTGTATTTTGAAGAAAAAATCATCGCTGCACAGAAATGCTTTTGATGAAGAGCTCTTCAGTATTTACAATATTTTTCTTATTAATAAATATTATCAAGATAAAAAAAATATGCATCTTTCAGTTGAATTGTACAGAGATATTATGATACAAGGACTTTATCTTAAACAATATAAGTGGACCTATGAATTTATCAATAAGTATAGTTCTGAAGTTAGTCCTTCAAAAAGGGAAAATTTACTGAATTTCAGCTATACATATTACTATAGCCATTTAGGGGATTACCATAAAGCTTTTGAATACTACGGTAAAATTGTAATGAATAATTTTGTTTTTAAATATGATATTAAGAACCTTGTTACGAAGATGTACTATGAATTAGATTATTTTGAAGAAGCACTTTGTGAAATAAAGAGTTTTAAAGAATTCCTGAGGAATAACTCTCTAGTTCCTCAACTCAGAAAAACCCGAACAGGTAATTATTTGAAGTATTTCGAGAAGTTAATATTGTATAAGTTGGGAAATAGATCAAGTGACTTAGGCTATTTAAAAAAGAGAATAATTGGAGATATAAATGTATCATATAAAGAATGGTTGATAATCAAAATTGATATACTTATCGGCAGCGTTAAATAAGAAAGTAAAGTAACTTTATTAATGTATATTTACCATTTTAAAACAAGAAAATTCAGATCTTTACTAAGTATTTTGACTTGAGTAGTGATATCTAAGTGGTTAAGAGACCTACTGACTAAAAATCAAGACGCATTCTTTTCATTAAACACAATACTTTGCAATTATTCTCAACCAATGATACCTCTGATTCTCTTTATGTAACTATTTGTCACTTTATGGTAATATAAATCGTAGCCAATAAACAAAAAAGGCACTCAGAATTTCTTCTAAGTGCCTTTTTTTATTGGCGGAACCGACGAGATTCGAACTCGCGACCTCTTGAGTGACAGTCAAGCGTTCTAACCAGCTGAACTACGGCTCCTTTTTGTAATATCAACAAATTTAAGCAAAATTCATAAATTTTACAAATCATTAATTCAGTACTTAGTTATGTCAAATTCGCTTCAATATTACTTTTCAGGTCAATGAGTCTTTGTTTTACTTCTGACTGCAATTTGCGGTTTACTTTGTACCGGAAAATTCTGAATAGCCAGCGGAGCTCAAAAGAATAGATAAACGAAACTTCGGTCACGCCGGGCTCAAGCTGCACAAATTTCCATGAACCGGCGAATGAGCTGAACATAAACGGACCCTTTGTCATTTTAACAGCAGTTCCATCAGGACGGTTAAATGAAACATATTCTGTTATCATACCCAGTCCGTTTTTGGCAACGCAATCAGCTCTTACCCCAATATCTGCTTCCGTTCGACCGTCCATCAGTTCGGCTTTTTTCAGGAAGGTATCCCATTTGAGCCTGTTGGTATAATCCTGCGTAAAGTCAAAAACTACTTCACGGCTGGAGTTTATGATTATTTTTTCCGTAATTCTAATACGAGCCATGTAAAACGTATCGTTAATGAAAGTTTGTAAATGAAAGTTTGTAATTTTTAAAAAACTTCTGTCTTTAGCCTGAATATACTTATCAGATCATAATTTTGCCATTACAAAAGAGCAATTTAAGGAAATACCAGACTTAATTCTTAACTAAAAAAGAAAGATAATTTAGCCATTCAAAGATGTAAACCTTTATAAACATAATAACATCTAACAGTATAGCTCTTCAGTATCTGAATCCCCAAAAAAAATAAAGGAAACTATATGCTATTTTTTAAAAGAGCTGTTGTTGTATTGAATTCCATTTTTATTGCTGTGTGTTTCATTTTATCTTCATTATCAATAAAAGCCGCTGACAATTTACGCCCGCAAAATTATATTGCGGATTCATCAAACGTTCTTTCCGCAGCCGCTGATTCCATGCATTGGGACCTTCAGGGTAAGACAGGTTTTACTGAATACCATGGACGTAAGAGTATTTTTCTTAATGGGGGCGCCGCAATATTAAAAGATTTTGAAATGCGGGATGCCATCATTGATGTTGATCTATCAACACCGGCAAGCCGTGGATTCTTCGGTGTACAGTTCCGCATTGATAGCACCGGCGCTAATGCCGAATATCTTTACCTGAGGCAGCATTACTCGGGGCAGCCAGATGCGATGCAGTATACTCCTGTTATTGGCGGTGGACTCAACTGGCAAATTTACAACGGACCCGGTTTTACAGGCGCTGTCGATATCCCGCATAACGAATGGTTTCACCTGCGGATTGTAATCAAAGGCGCACAGGCATACCTTTATGTTAAAGATATGAATAATCCCGCGCTTGTTATGAATGACCTGAAAAGCGGTGTTGATAGAGGTTCAGTCGCTCTGGTTGTACTTTTGGGTGAAGCTTATTTTTCGGATTTCAAAATTCAGACTACCCCAGATGCTGACTGGGTGAGAGAAGAGCCGCCTATGATGCCCGGGATATTAACCGGCTGGGAACTCTCTCCGTCTTACGATGCGCTATCTGTTGATCCCGAACGCCCGCTTACCGGCGCAGAAACAGATACCATACAATGGCAAAGTGTGGAAGCAGAAGCACCGGGATTTGTGACAATTTACCGCTACCGCTCTGCACCCAGAATAAGAGTAACATTTGCGAATGATTTTTCAAAACGCCTTGAGCCGCAGCCGGGATCGAAGTTAATTTATGCTAAGTGTATTATCAATTCCACAAGCGATGGCGTAAAAAAGCTTAGCTTCGGTTACAGTGATGAAGTGAGCATATTTTTGAACGGGAATATATTATTCCGGGGAAGGAGTGCACAGAATTTCAGGGATACAAGATTCCTTGGTATTGTTGACCCCGAAAATGACGCAGTTTACCTTCCGCTGAAAAAAGGAAGAAATGAACTGATCCTTGCGTTGAGCGAACTAGGCGGGGGCTGGGGATTCATTTGCCGTTTAGATGAATAATGTTAGTAAATTTATTTCACTTTTTATATTATATTTGCTTTATTCATGAAATACATTTAAGCACGCATCACATAGGTTTGTTTAATTAATTAAACATGTATGCAGTTTCTGATCATAAAAAAACCGCGGGCAAACTTCATTGAAACCATGACTGAAGAAGAAGCGGAAATAATGAGCGAACACTTTGTTTATCTGCAGGAAAAACTGAGAGAAGGGAAGTTAATTATAGCCGGACCCGTAACAACGGGCGAGTTCGGACTATCTGTTGTGGAAACCGAAAGCGAAGAAGAAGCACTTGAGATTATGAATAACGATCCCGCAGTAATAAGCGGAATTATGACTCCAACAATATACCCTTACAGGGTAAGTCTGCTTCGTGGAAGAGATTGAAAAATCACCGGAAAAAAACAAAGGCAATCAATTAAGCCCTGATTGCCTTTTCTACTAATACGGAATAAATAATTTAAGTGAATAAAATTACTGTACTAAAAAACTATCAAACCAAATCTTTTGTTTTGGAATTGCATAGGCAAAAGTTCCATGATGATCAGCCTTGCTTCCTGCATCAATTGCAGTAACTTCAGCGCCGCCCATTATCTTCTGGTAACCTTGCATCAATGTAGCAATATATTCGCATACAGCTTCATCAATTTCGCCAAAATAAGTCTGAAGTGGTGTAATACTTCTCCAATGGTAAGACTGGTTTTGCTGAAGTAACTGGCTGAACCTGTCTTCGCTAATTGAGTTTGTTTTGATGTAATCAGCCTGAAAATAATCACTTAATTTTGATGGAACTTTATTATACAGCTCTTCGTAAGAGATCTTATTCTCATAAAAATCCTTTGACACCTGTAAGTATTCAGACCTTAAAACGCTGGCGGCAAGACCCGGGATTTTGTAATATTCTTCATATGCATAAACAAGAATAGCTATCTCTCCATTAAGATAAGGAGCATCAATCGGCTGCGGATTGTGGATCCATCTGTTTATGAGCATAAATACATCCGTTGGAGCGCTCATTACGCCTGCTGCCGTAACGGGGATACCCAGACTTTCCAGCTTATTCAGAAAAACAAGGGTGCACCAGCCGCCCTGCGACCAGCCGCTAAGAAAAAGCTGTCCCTGTTTTGTTTTGAGATCTTCGCATACAATTTTTGATGCCAGATACATATCTAGACAAGCCTGCTGAGTACTTGCCTTGACAAGGAAACTATCGAACTCTTTGGATAGTCCTTTTCCGAAGTAATCAGCTGCAATAAGAATATAACCCTGACCCGAAAAACCTGCAATTTCAAGCTTTGTCTCCATCGAGCTATCCGGGTATGAAGGTACCGCATTTCTTGAAAACAATGTACCGTGCTGGTAAGATACTACAGGTATTGTACCGGTTAGACCTACCGGAACCGCTATGAGTCCGTAAGCTACTGTTGGTCTATTTTCAAACTCCGGTATGACAGAGTGATACTGCACGCGGTATAAATTTACATTGTACAATGCTTTTGGATATTCTGCACCGATCTTTGAAAAATCATTGAGCTCAGTTGTTGTGATCTCATTGAGTTTCGCCTTATCATAAGTACCGATAAACTGATACTTAATTCCCTCAGAAATTGAAACCCAGCTATCGCCAATTTGAGATTGTACTGTAAGAATACAGAAAGATAACATTAAAATTGAAAAAGATAAGAATTTCATTGCGTAAAAGTTTAGTTGATTAATTACCCGAATTTTTTTACGGATACTTTTTTAAAACATATAATAATACTTAAATATAGAATGACTGTATATCCCTTTAATTCGTTATTTTAGAAAAAAAGACTTATTTTTCTGCTCTATCACGGTTTGGTATGTAAGATAAAAGGTAAGTACTTTCATATGATTGCAGCGGCAACACCACAAATTATAGATTCGATAGCGCTTTTATTTCTCTTTTACCGCAACATTAATAATCTTCTCCAGCACCTTCATATCAACATCCGCCAGCTTGTTTATGTAAAGACAGCCCACCCCGGCTTTATGTTTACCGAAATTTTTGAGAAGGTCTGAGTGTTTTCTTACGTCAATTACAAGCTGCAAAGATATATTCGCCTTGCGGGGTGAAAACCCCAGCTTAAACCACTCTACTTCACGGCTTGTAGCGGGACTCTTATAAATCTTTTTCCCGAAACCGATAATTGAGCTTCCCCATATCTTAGGTTTTTCCCCGGATATTTTCTTAAACATCTTAAGCAGTATTAAACTGTCTTTACGTTTCTGTTCATTTTTAATTGAACTGATGAAATCCTCAACGCTTTGTTCAGTCTGCTTGGTTTTTATTTCTGCAAGTTTACCCATAATTATTCTTTTTGAATTTAGTTAATTGACTTTAATTTATTATGCTGTCGGCTACTCACTCAGGATTTACTCACTAATTGAGTAGGTGAGTAACCGTAATATTTCTTAAAGGCGTATGAAAAATGCGAAAGGTTCTCAAAACCTGTTTCATAATATACTTCCCCCGGTTTCTTTTTCTTTTCTGCAAGCTGGTAGTGAGCAGCTTCCAGCCGTTTTTTTGTAAGCCACTTCTGCGGAGTAGTATTGAACGCTTTTTTAAAGTCACGTTTAAAAGTTGTTAAGCTTCGCCCGGTGAGGTAACTGAATTTTTCAATCGGCATATTGAACATGAAATTCTTTTCCATAAATTCAGCAAGGTCTATCTTGCCCGGTTCTTCGAAGTTGGCAAGAACGCTGTCAATACCCTTATCAATTGCCCTGAGGATATTTATGGCTTCGGTAATTTTAAGTGATGCGATATTTTCGGGAAAATCTTCCTGCATATCAAAATAAGGTATCAGCGAGGCAAGACAGCTCGCAAGAAGCGGATGATCTTTGTAACTGCGTATCTTATCCGCATTCGTACCCACAGGCTTGATATCTATATCAGAGTAAAACTCCTTAAGCCGCCCGGCTGAAAGGAGCATTGTAACCGATTTATTGGGCAGGTCATCTTTGGGGCATAGAATAACAGTGGCAAGCTGGTTTTTTGGGATCAAAAAAATATCTCCTGCGCCAAAAATATCTTCCGCATCCGCCATGATTATCTTTGTTTCGCCTGAAATGAACCAAACCAGCATGTGGTGTTCGAAAGCTATCTCTGTTTTGAAGAATTTGTCCTCATAACAGGATAGCTTTATATCAGGAGTGATGTATTTTGAATTGAATGCCACTTGCCCCTTTTTTACAAATATATTAATCAATTATGCTACTATCAATTAATTGTGCTGCTATCATTCTAACCTGAACGTTATACCGGTCATTTCTTCGCTAAGTTTCCATAACTTTTTCGCGATCTCTTCATCAAGAGAAGCCGGCAAAACGCCGCGCAAAGTTGAAGGCTCATCATATTTATGCTCAATATTGCCAAGGTCCAGTTCAGAAATATCGCAATCTTCGCAATACACTCCGCCAATATTATTCAGCATTGGACTTACCGCGCACCATATACTGGTTGCGGCACCCTGTGGTATGGTTTTAAGCTTTGCCGCTACTTCAGGGAAAATATTACCGTCGGGATCGTGTGTACCCATTTGCTGAAATAACTCCATCGGCGCTTCGCGCCCCAGGCCCGTTTCGTTAACCGAACCCGGGTGAACTGCAAACGCTCTTACATTAAATTCTTTGGCGCGCCTGTTTAGCTCAACAGTGAACAAATTGTTCGCTGATTTCGACTGACCATATCCCAAAAGTGTTTGATATTCACGTTCATTGAAGTTCGGATCTTCAAAATTAAATGGCGCCATGTGGTGACCATAAGATGATACATTTATGACCCTTGCTCCATTTGCTTTTTTTAATGCCTGCCAAAGACGGGCAGTTAACTGAAAGTGTCCCAGATGATTTGTTGCAAGCTGTGATTCATAACCGCGGCTATCAAGGCGCAGGGGAACCCACATGATACCGGCATTATTGATGAGAAGGTGAAGGGGTCTTTTGGAATCTAAAAACTTCTGCGCGAATGTATCAATGCTTTCGGGATTCATAAGATCCATATATTCCACTTCAACATTTATTATACCTTTTAGATTTTCTCCTGCTTTTTCTGCATCACGAGCGGGAACAATGACAGTTGCCCCTGCCGCTGATAGCACCCTTGTGGTTTCAAGTCCGATACCGGAGTAACCTCCGGTTACGATGGCAGTTTTGCCGGTTAAGCTTATTCCTTTTATCACCTCATTAGCAGTTGTTGCTGAGGAGAAACCTGAACCTATTGGCTTTTGTAAAGAGCCCGGGTAATTGTTTTTTTCTGTGTACATTTTTGTTTTAGTTTAATTTTAGAACCTGTACAAAAATATACTTTGAAATTTCTTTCCGCTTTGTTCAGAAGTCCGAATTTGCTTTGTTTAAAAGGCCGGGTATCAGGGTTTATTTAGGATAAAGCTTAGAAAAAATGATTATCTATCATTATTTGCGGCATCAGCTGAATGTATCGTTATAAATCAGCTTCCACGGAATGTTTTTATTTATCATTATTGCCGGGTATTTTACTAGTATTGTTAGTAAGTGAGGAGAGCCTTTTTTTCATTAAGTTAATTTGTCCACTGTGATATATTTCTTCTTCAACTACATGGAACCATTTGAACCAGTTATTAGCCTTTCTGCTGCCCCAGATCAAACCTGTTTGTTTAAGCCACAGGTCATCCCTGTTTTTAAATTCATTCAAAGTATGGGCTCTGGTTTCATTCAGCAGGTCTGTGTAATATTGAGCAGGATTATTTTTTATCTCAAACCTTCTTTCATCCAGATCAAGCCCGGGGTGCAGCGCTGAAAATTGTTCATCTTCCTTTTCATTTAAACCGCTGAACGTAATCAGCTGGTATGCTTTTTCTACCATTGCCATATGTTTAAGCAGCATACCGATTGAATTGCTTTTTTTATCAAACAGGTTATCTAATTGCTCTGTGGTGAGCCCGCTGATACTTGAAATTGTACCTTTACGGATATAATTCATCATTGATACCAGCGAACTAATAAGCGGAGTATAACCCGCGATGTCATCAATGAGGTATATATTTTCATTTTTCATGCCTCAATAATAAGCATTTTTGTTTAAATATACAGGTTGTAGAGTGACAAAATTCTTTTACGAAATTAGATAAAAATATTTTTTTAATGTGGTCTCAACTGCCAATTTGTCAGCGTTAGCAAAGGAAGTTGAGCAACAATAAAATTATTTCTTCTTCCTGGATTTAGGATTATAATTCGCCTCGTACATCCCGATCCAATCCTTTGCGCTCATCTTTTTCATTAATTCACCTATCAGCTTATATGGGATATCTTCCGGCTTCTTGAAGCGTACGCAGCTTTTGCCCATATCAAGCTTTTGTTTGCTGTGCTTGGGGAACTCACTGACAAACCATTTTAACAATTTCGGGTCAGCGTAAATACCCATATGGTAAAAATTAATTGATCCTTTTTGTGATGCAATGCCCGCAAACGGAAGCGGCTCAGTGGGTTTGCAGTGGTAACCTGCGGGATAAAGCTTGTGCGGTACTACGTAACCCAACCCGCCGTAGCTGATTGCCGCTTCAAATCCTTTTGGCAGATTTTTAACAATTACATTATGCAGTTTGTTAAAAGCCTCATGCCTCTCTTCGGGAATGTTTGCTAATATTTCCTTGACTGTTTTGCCCGGTGCTTTCATGTAGTTATAATTTGTTTATACTTATTTTCAGTTGCTGTTTAATCCTTCTGCGGCTCATAGTAAAGTATTACTCCGCCAAAGTCAAATACTTTTGTATTTGTTAGCTTTAGCAGGATCTTATCCGTTATATTCTTAAATAAAGGCAGACCGCTGCCTGCTATAACAGGGTGAATGCATAGCTGGTACTTATCAATCATGCCAAGCTGTGTTAAGGCAACAATTAAACTTGGACTCGATACATAAACATCCTTACCCGGCTGCTGTTTCAGCTCATTCACTTCTTCAGCAAGCCCGCGGGTGGCGAGTTTTGCGCTTGCCCAATCAACACTCTTTAGCGTACGTGAAAAAACCAGCTTAGGGACCTTGTCAATTGCCGCGGCAAAATCATCCATGTGTTTTTCACCTGTGGGGTTTTCCTTAATGCTTCGCCAGTATTCCATTAGCTGGTATGTCGTTCTGCCGTACAGAATAACACCAGCCTCCTCTAACTGCTTGGCATAATGAAAATGTATTTCATCAGCCGGAATGCCTGATGTATGGTCGCAAAATCCGTCAATTGTCATGTTGAATGCCGCAATTACTTTTCTCATTGGTTGCTATTTAATTCTAAGTCCTATGTTTTATTGTAGTATTATCCGGCAATGAATGCAAATATACGAATTGCGGTTATTTTTTGGTAGTCATGCAAATGTTTATTCCGTTCACAAAAAAAGCACCCGAATTCACATCCAGGTGCTTTTTAGCTTTTTTACTTTCAAGAAAATGTCTTTAGACATTTTCGCAGTCCCGCTCTAGCGGGATTACTTTTTCCTTACCTCACATCAAACCTGTCATTATTCATAACCTTTGCCCATGCTGCCGCAAAGTCGTTAACGAACTTCTGATTTGCGTCTGAGCTTGCATAGACCTCGGCAAGCGCGCGAAGCTCGCTGTTGGAACCGAACACAAGGTCAGCCCTTGTAGCTGTCCATTTAAGCTCGCCCGTCTTGCGGTCTTTGCCTTCGAATACTTCACTCGTATCATCAGTTGCTTTCCATACCGTTGTCATATCAAGCAGGTTGGTAAAGAAATCATTTGTAAGCTGTTCCGGGCGTTTTGTAAACACTCCGTGTTTACTGCCATCCCAGTTAGCGCCAATTGCGCGCAAACCGCCAACAAGCACGGTAAGCTCCGGTGCGCTCAGGTTTAACAACTGAGCTTTATCAACAAGCAATTCTTCTGTTGATACAGAGAACTTCGTCTTTAAGTAGTTTCGGAAACCATCAGCAGCAGGCTCTAAGAAAGCGAATGATTCAACATCAGTTTCTTCCTGCGAAGCGTCCATTCTGCCGGGTGTGAATTCAACCTTCACGCTGTATCCGCCATCCTTAGCAGCTTTTTCAACTGCCGCAGTACCTGCAAGCACAATAAGATCAGCAAATGAAACTTTTTTGCCGCCTTTTTGCGCATCGTTAAATTCCTTCTGAATACCTTCAAGCACTGTCAATACGTTTTGAAGCTGCGCAGGATTGTTAACCGCCCAATCTTTCTGCGGCGCTAATCTTATACGAGCGCCGTTTGCACCGCCGCGCTTATCTGAGCCGCGGAATGTTGATGCTGATGCCCATGCCGTAAGTACCAACTGCGATACCGGTAAACATGAAGCTAATATTTTTGCCTTGAGTGTGGCAATATCATTTTCATCTATTAATACATGGTCACAAACGGGTATCGGATCCTGCCAGATCAAAACTTCTTCCGGCACTTCGGGTCCAAGGTAGCGCGCCCGCGGACCCATATCACGGTGTGTTAGCTTAAACCATGCTTTTGCGAATGCTTCAGCAAACTCATCCGGATTTTCAAAAAATCTCCTTGAAATTTTTTCGTATGCCGGGTCAAATCTTAATGCAAGATCTGTTGTAAGCATAGTTGGCGCATGTTTCTTATTTTTGTCAAACGCATCGGGAATTGTGTTTGCACCAGCTCCGTTCTTTGGTGTCCATTGTTTTGCGCCGGCGGGACTTTGAGTAAGCTCCCAATCATATCCAAATAAATTCCAGAAGAAATTATTGCTCCATTTTGTTGGGGTTGAAGTCCATGTAACTTCAAGTCCGCTTGTAATTGTATCACCGGCTTTGCCTGAATTAAATTTGCTCATCCAGCCTAAACCCTGCTCGGTAATATCGCAGCCTTCGGGTTCTGCCCCAACATTTGCCGCATCGCCTGCGCCATGGGTTTTACCAAAAGTGTGACCGCCTGCAATAAGCGCGACTGTTTCTTCATCATTCATTGCCATACGAGCGAATGTTTCGCGGATATCTTTTGCTGCGGCTATGGGGTCGGGGTTGCCGTTGGGACCCTCGGGGTTAACATATATCAATCCCATTTGCACTGCTGCAAGCGGGTTATCAAGATCGCGCTCGCCGGTGTAGCGTTTATCGCCTTCAAGCCATTTAGTTTCATTGCCCCAGTAAACATCCTGGTCGGGTTCCCAAACGTCTTCTCTTCCTCCTGCAAAACCGAAAGTTTTGAATCCCATTGATTCCAGCGCAACGTTACCGGTTAATATCATTAAGTCAGCCCATGAAATTTTCTGTCCGTATTTCTGTTTGATAGGCCAAATTAGTCTGCGGGCTTTATCTAAATTCGCGTTATCAGGCCAGCTGTTTAATGGCGCAAAACGCTGTTGTCCCTGCCCGGCTCCGCCGCGGCCATCGCCCGTGCGGTATGTGCCTGCCGAGTGCCATGCCATTCTGATGAACAATGGTCCGTAGTGACCAAAATCAGCGGGCCACCAATCCTGTGAGTCAGTCATAAGTTTCTTCAGGTCTTCTTTTATAGCCTGGTAATCAAGGCTCTTAAATGCTTCGGGGTAGTTAAAATCTTTACCCATTGGATCGGAGAGTTCAGAGTGTTGGCGAAGTACATTCAGCCTTAGCTGGTTTGGCCACCAGTCGCGGTTACTTGTTCCGGCTCCTGCGAATCCGTTAGCCCGTGTAACAGGGCATTTGCCGTTATTATTGTTTTCCATAAATAAAATAGATTATAGTTTACGTTTATAAGTTCTTTTTAAATGTAAATAAACGGCTTCCAGCCGTCAGGAAAAATCAGTTAACTTTTGTGATTTAGAATTTAAAATTAATTGAATTATTGAAAATATTAAAGGCAAAAATGATAACGGGATGCAGGTGATTAACGTTTCAGAAGGGGATATAGGAAAAGATTAACCACTAATAACACGAATTGCGCGAATTGGTTTTGATATTTCCGCAGAGTCCCTTACAACAGACTACGCGAAAACGAGGCACACTCTGTGAGGCGCTTTTTCCGCCTGACTGCCTTAGCAGTAAGCAGTCCTATGAAAAGTACCTTACTAGAGATTCTACGAAGGCGGGAAGATGAATCTATTTCAATCTAACAAGTTTACCTCTGCGCTTAACAATGTTTTTGTAATCCCACTGGATATCTTTCGCTTTCTTCAGCCAGCGTCTGAGGTGAGTAACTTTGATTTCATCCGGTGATGTAAATCTTTTTTCCGCGGCCTTGAACGAGCCTTCAGCATTCAATCCGGGTTCATCAAATGACTGTCCGCTCCAGAAAAGTAATCTTACACTATCTTTAAGCTTGTGATAACCAACAACCGGATTTCCCTCGATGAACCATACGGGGTGTGCGTGCCATATCTTATTTTCGGCCTTCGGCAGATTTTTGTTAATTTCCTCAGCAAGTTTATTACAGATTTTCTTATCAGCCGGGCTTTGTGAATTATTGTAGGCTTTAATTTCTTTATTCATATATCGAACCGATCCTTATTTTGAACTCCGTTTTAGTATCACATTGGGCCAAAATTAATAATTCAAATTGTTAATTCAAAGAGTAACTGATAATTGAATTAAAATATATTTTTATGTGTTGGAACTCATAATTGCATAAGCGTGTTACAACACATAAGAACTAACCACCATTTTTAAACTAACACTACTTAGTCATGAAAAAAATCTCTCAATTTTTAGTTTTAATAGCTGTATTTCTCACATTTAACCTCAATGCACAGACAGTTTGGAAGCAGGATCCAAACCACTCAAAACTTGGATTTGTTGTAACTCACTTATCAATTGCTGATGTAACAGGTTACTTTACAACTTTTGATGTGACCGTAACTTCTTCCCAGGCGGATTTCAGTGATGCCGTAATTGAAATGACAGCTGACATTAATACTATTAATACAGGTATTGATGCGCGCGATAAGCATTTAAAATCAGCCGATTTTTTTGACGCTGCAACATACCTAACTATGACATTCAAAAGTACATCTATTGAAAAA
>JABFSP010000231.1 GCA_013140565.1 Ignavibacteria bacterium | reverse complement strand
GGTTAAGCTAATACAGGTTGAGCTGAAGCTTCGCTTCTTCGCTCATCATGTTCATTCCCCATGGCGGATCCCAAACAACTTTTACAACGCATTCACTTACACCGGGTATTGAGCGCACCTTGCCTTCAACTTCAGGCGGCAGCGTACCCGCTACGGGACAAGCCGGTGATGTCAGCGTCATTTCAATTACAACCTTGCCGCCATCATCAATGTTTACTGAATATATCAGCCCAAGCTCGTAAATATTTACGGGAATTTCAGGGTCATACACGCTTTTTAATGCTTCAACAACAGCATTATTCAGTTCAGCTTTGTCCGCTTTTCCAGCCGGTTCTGTTATTTCCTTCGGCTTCTCAGTTACTTGTTCAGTTACCTGCTCAGATTCCTGCTCTGTAATTTTTTCTTCTGTATTATCAGACATTTTTTAATTTAACTGTTTTGCTTTGTATGCCAGGGCATACATTTTCATTTGTTTTATCATTGCTGCAAGTCCGTTTGCCCGCGTTTGGGCAAGATGCTGCTGGAGTCCCGTTTTAGCAATAAACTCAAGCTTCGCATTTAAGATTTCATCCGGCGTTCTGCCGTTCAATACTCTTATTAACAACGCTATTAATCCTTTAACAATTGTTGAATCACTATCTGCCTTAAAAATTATTCTACCGTCTTCGTCATCAGTCACAAGCCATACACTGGATTGACACCCTTTTACTTTGTTATCATTGGTTTGTTTATCTTCGGGGTAACCCTCCAGCTTTTTACCAAGCTCAATTATATATTCATACTTATCCTGCCAGCTATCAAAATAACTGAACTCATCAACAATCTCATTTTCAATTTCCTGTATCGTTTTATCCATATATCTCACGGTGAATAGGCTGCAAACCCCTTGTTCAGCGTAGAATTTCTATAGCCTTCTTTAATGCGTTTACAAAAATATCAATTTCTTCCTTTGTATTGTAGAATGCAAACGAAACCCTGACCGTTCCCGGTATGCCGAACCTGTCCATCAGCGGCTCGGTACAATGCTGCCCCGTTCTGACTGCAACACCGCTCGTATCAAGCATTATCCCGATATCAAGCGCATTCAAACCTTCAACAACAAATGATATAACACCTGTTTTTTCTTTAGCTGTTCCAATTATCCTTAATCCTTTAATCAGGTCAAGCTGTTCAGTTGCATATTCAAGCAGTTCTGTTTCCTGTTTATGAATTGCTTCAAATCCTGTATTGTTAATGTAACTTATTGCGGCTGTAAGACCCACAGCTCCCTCAACATTCGGAGTACCCGCTTCAAACTTCATGGGAATATCATTATACGTTGTTCCTTTAAAACTTACAGTACTTATCATATCGCCGCCTGTTTGGTAAGGTGGTATTGCTTCAAGCAGTTCCGCCCTGCCGTATAGTACGCCAATTCCCATTGGACCATACATTTTATGCGATGAGAACACGTAAAAATCAGCGCCAATATCTCTTACATCAACTTTTGTGTGATGAATCGCCTGCGCGCCATCTACTATTACTGCAATATTCTTGTTTTTTTCTTTCGCTAAACGTACAATTTCCTTTACGGGATTAATTGTACCAAGTGTATTAGAAATTTGACACACAGCTACGATCTTAGTTTTATCTGAAAGCAGCTTTTTAAATTCATCTATTATCAGTTCGCCGTTATCATTAACCGGAATAACCTTCAATACAGCCTTTTTCTTCTCACGTAAAACCTGCCACGGTACAATATTAGCGTGATGCTCCATTTCAGAAATTATAACTTCATCACCTTCATTAACATTTTCGAGTCCGTATGAATAAGCAATCAAATTGACCGCTTCTGTCGTACCCCTTGTAAATACAATTTCACGTTCACTTTCAGCATTGATGAATTCCTTAACCTTTATCTTTGCATTTTCATATGCTTCTGAAGCTTTAATGCTTATGGAATACACTCCCCTGTGAATATTTGCGTTATAATTTGAGTAATAATCACTTATAGCGTTAATAACACTCTCGGGTTTCTGCGATGTTGCGGCATTATCAAGGTAAACCAAAGGTTTCCCGTCAACTTCCCTGTTTAAAATAGGGAAATCTTTCCTAACCTCATCAACATCAAATATTTTTTTTGTCAGTGTATCCTGCATAATTTAAAATAATACATAATCAATCTTCCTTTGCGAGGAGCGTAAGCGACGAAGCAATCTCATCAACATCTTTCCTTACCCCAGCTTTTCAAATACTAAATTATTTAAATGATCATGAAACGTTTCGTTCTCTATAGTTTCGAATATATCATTGGCAAAAGCTCTTATCAAAACAGTCTTAGCCATATCAGCTCCTATACCGCGCGAGCGCAGATAAAATACTGCTTCATCATCCAATTGACCGATCGCCGCGCCATGCGAACACTTCACATCATCCGCGTAAATTTCCAGCTGCGGTTTTGTATCAATTGTAGCCGTACTTGTCAGCAAAATAGCTTTGTTTGACTGATACGCATTCGTTTTCTGTGCATCTTCCCTTACAAACACTTTGCCGTTAAACACTCCCCTTGAGCTTCCGTTAAGTACACCTTTGTACATTTCATTGCTCTGGCAGTGCGGCTTCGCGTGGTCAATTAAAGTATGGTTATCTACGTGCTGACTGCCTTCTGTCAAATACAGACCGTAAAGATTACCTGTGCAGTTCTCAGCATCTAAAAGAACGTTGGTGTCATTTCTAACAAGTCCGCCCCCAAGTGTTACGCTGTAGTGAGTAAAGACTGAATTCTTCGCCTGCACAGCCTGCGTACGGTTAATGTGGAATGAACCCGCATTTTCCTGCTGAAGCCTGTAAATTTCTACAAATGAATTTTCGCCAACAACAACTTCATTCACAGCGTTAACAAGATTTTCTTCACTGCCTAAGCTATGATAACTTTCGATAATATTTACTTTTGTATTTTTACCTGTAATTATCAGATTCCTTGGCTGTGTTAAAATATGTTTTCCGGCTTCGCCTGTAATGTTTAATATGTGAATGTGACCCTTTACTTCGGCGTTATCGGGAATGATAATAACCGTTCCCTCTTTAGCAAAAGCTGTATTCAGTGCTGTGAAACCATTTTCTATTGATGCGTATTTTCCGATATGTTCCAGCACAAGTTCAGGATCATTCTTCAGAACACTGTTCAGGTTTTCAATTATTATTCCGCTATTCTGCTTTTTAATAAACGAGAGTTTTTCTGAATATATGCCGTTTACTAAAACGATAATGTTTTCATTCAGTCCTTTAATGTGAAATCCATCTACATCTTTTTTTGTAACTCCGCCTGCGCTGCCGTTTGTAAAATTAAATTCCAAAAGCTGTTTTACATTGGTATATTTCCAGTCTTCATTTTTGACTGTCGGAAAGCCCATTTCATCAAACCTGGCAATAGCCTGTTTCCTCAGCTGGTGAAATGCCGATGAAGCTTCGCCATTCATGCTTTGTTCAGTCTTTTTGAATTCTGATATATAATATTCTTTATTTCTTGTATTTTCCATTTTCAATTTAAGATTCTGATATTAAACAGATGCTGCTGCAGGTTCAGGGTTTATAACCCAGCCATACCCTTTTTCTTCAAGCTCAAGGGCAAGCTCTTTGCCGCCTGATTTCACTATCCTGCCATCAACCAATACGTGAACAAAATCAGGTATAATATAATCCAGCAGTCTCTGGTAATGTGTTACCA
>JABFSP010000009.1 GCA_013140565.1 Ignavibacteria bacterium | reverse complement strand
CTTCTTGATAAATTAAAAAGTATTCCTAGTCCCCTGACAATTGATCCGGCGGGTTATACCGATTTTATTAAAATGCTTACCGATTGCAAACTTGTTATTACCGATTCAGGCGGCATCCAGGAAGAAGCAACTTTTTTGAAGATTCCCTGTTTAACTTTAAGAGACTCATTTGAAAGACCCGAAACATTATCTTTGGGCTCTAATACATTATGCGGGGTAAATGAGGGTCTGGTATTTAAAAAAATAGGTGAAATTTTCACAGGAAAATACAAAAAAGGGAAAATTCCACGTTTAATGGATGGAAAAGCCTCCAAAAGAATTGTAAATGCAATTAAAACCCGCCTGTTATAGACCATCAAAAACTGTTCAGATCATTATTTACTGATTACATTATTGTATTTTCTATGTTTCAAAAAAGAATTAACTTTAAATTCCGGTATTTATAATTTCTACATTGTTTCCGGAGCTTAAAGTTAATAAAATCATAGTTTTTGAGCGAAAAAAAATATTATTTCTTTTCAGATGTTCACCTTGGCTTTCTGGATAAACAGGAAGAAAAGTCAAAAGAAAGGAAACTTGTCAGTTTCCTTGAGGGTATAAGAAATGACGCTGAAAAGATATATATTGTAGGCGACCTCTTTGATTGCTGGATTGAATACCGCAGGGCAGTGCCCAAAGGATTCTACAGAACACTGGCTAAACTGAATGAAATTGTTGAACAGGGCATTGAAGTTAATTTTTTCTCGGGTAACCATGATTTCTGGCTAAATACTTATTTGAGGGATGATGTTGGTCTGAAGTTATACAGTGATTCGCTTGATACCGTAATAGACGGCAAACGATTTTTCATCACTCATGGTGATGGGCTTTCAAAAGGTGATACAGGATACAAGATAATCAAGAAGATACTCCGCAGCCCGTTTAACCAGTTTTTGTATTCACTTGTTCACCCCGATATTGGTCTATGGCTTGCGCAGGGCTCATCAGTTAAATCAAGGCTGCATACAGATGACAAACAAAGAGTTGAAGAAACATACGGCAGCGAAAAAAATAACGGTGCTCACGGCTCCAGCGGAATGAGAGAATTTGCGGCAGGTAAAATTGGCGAAGGTGCGGATTATGTAGTTATGGGTCACATTCACAAGCCGCAGGATATTGAGCTTACAAGCAATAACCGTAAAGGTCATTACATTACACTGGGCGACTGGATAAGGAATTATACTTACGGTGAGTATTCAAACGGCAGCTTTGAGATAAAAAAATACAGTAAAGAAAATTAAGAGGTTCAAACTATAGATGTTCGGCGGAAAAAACAAAAAAAACAAGAACGCAAAAGACCCTAAAACAACAGAGCGCGAAGAGTACTTTAATAACCGTGACTACAGGCGGAAGATGATGAATAAAAAGAAAAGATCAACTACGCGAAAGCTGAGTGTCTTTGCTTTTTTTCTTATAGTTATTTCTGTTGTAGTGATTGCATACGGCGCTTTTCTGTTTAACGGGCTGCCGCCGCTTTCAAGCCTCGAAAATCCTAAAACCGATCTTGCGACTAAAATATATTCGGAAGACGGCGAATTGATCGACCAGTTGTTCATAGAAAACCGTACAATTGTATCAATAGATGCAATTCCCAAAGATCTCATTAATGCACTTATCGCCACAGAAGACCGCAAGTTTTATAAACATTGGGGTATTGATCTTGACCGTATTGTTAAGGCAATGTTCAAGAACGTAATGAGCTTTTCCATAAAAGAAGGAGCAAGTACAATTACACAGCAGCTTGCAAGGAATCTTTACCGCACTGAAATTGGTCAGGCAATTTCTCTTACCCGTAAATTAAGAGAAGCTATTACCGCCATACAGATAGAAAAAACCTACACAAAAGAAGAAATTATGCTGCTTTACCTGAACCAGGTATATTTTGGCAGGGGAGCATACGGAGTTGAAGCTGCGGCAAAAACTTTCTTCGATAAATCTGTGACAGACTTGACGCTTGATGAATGCGCAATGCTTGTTGGTATGGTTAAGAATCCTTCGGGGTATTATGATCCTATTGAGCATCCGGAGAACTGTCTGGATAGAAGGAACATTGTACTCAATAACATGCAGGAAGAAGGATACATCACAAAAGAAGTTTATGATCTTGCAAAAAACGATCCTATTAAAGCGCAGCCAAGGACAATACAGAAACAGTCATCAGGCTTAGGCGGACAGTTCAGTGAATACGTAAGGCAGGTACTTGAGAAGAAGGCCGTGAAATACGGGTTTAATATCTACAGAGACGGGTTAATTGTTACTACCACTCTGAATACGCGCATGCAGAAGCATGCAGTTGATGCCGTTAATAACCAGCTTAAAGATTTTCAGCGGGCTTTTAATTCAACATGGAACTGGAAGGGTAACCGCCAGCTCCTCAATGATGCAGTTGAAAAATACATCAAGCAAAGTGATGAATACAAAAAGGCCAAGACAGATAGCGACAGGCAGCGCATATTCAACAAACTGAAACAGGATAACGATTTTGTAGAAAAAGTTAAAGAGCGCGAAATCGCCGTACAGGTTGGATTTGTTGTCATAGACCCGAAGACCGGTGAAATAAAAGCAATGGTGGGGCAGAATCCCAATTACCCGTTCAAATACGGACTTAACCATGTAACGCAGATAAAACGTCAGCCGGGTTCATCGTTTAAACCATTTGTTTATACTACAGCCATTGAAAATGGCTATTCGCCTGCTTACACAATTTCCAATGACCCGCTTAAAGTTGTAATTGGCGGTCAGACCTGGTCACCCAAAGGCGGCGGCACGGGCGGAATGGTATCGCTGCGCGAAGGTATAACGCAATCAATAAATATCGTAGCAGTACGAACCGCTATGGAAATAGCGCCGATTGACCAGGTTATAAAGCTTGCACATAAAATGGGTGTGAATTCAGAGCTGCCTAATGTGCTTTCACTTGCACTTGGCGTTGGCGAAGTCTCACCGCTTGAAATGACAAGCGCCTACGGAGTGTTCCCGAATGAAGGTATTTGGGTTGAGCCACATGCAATTGTAAGAATTGAAGACCGTTATGGTAATATCATTGAAGAATCAATTCCCGAAACCCGCGAAGTTATAAGCGAAGGTGTTGCGTATATGATGAGCGATATGATGGAAGACGTTGTTAATGACGGTACGGCTGCATCTATCAGGAACTGGTTCAACAGACCCGCAGCGGGTAAAACCGGTACAACACAGGATTATACAGATGCATGGTTTGTTGGATTCACACCGCAGCTTGTTGCAGGATGCTGGCTTGGCTTTGATGACCCGCGCATAAAATTTGGCGGCGGATACGGACAAGGCGGAAGAGCTGCTGCCCCAATATGGGGAAGGTTCATGAAATATGTTTACGACGACCCGCAGACTACTATGGAATTGAGATATTTTGAAATGCCCCCTGATGTTGAGGAGGCGAATATCTGCACCGTAACCGGACTGCTTGCAAATGAAACATGCCCGGCATATAATGACCTTATTCTGAAAAGGAACACGGGACGAAGATGCTCAATGACGCATGCATACACGCCGACCGAAGGCACCGAAACAACAGGTGAGCCGCCCCCGGGAAGCATAGGGTTTTAAAGCTGTGATCATTTCTGAATCCAGTTTATTCAATTCTAATGACCGTGTTCGTCATTAAGCTCCCCTTTTTTCATTTCTGATTTCAAATAAAACGTACCTTTTATTACTATTTCCTCTCCGCTTTTCAGCTCATCTATCGGGAATATCTGGATAAATTTATCATCAGAAATACCGGTATTGACGATAACTTTTTTGAATACTACAGCCATTTCGTGTTTGTGTTCTTTATTCTCAGTTTCCTTAGTTTCACCTTCAGGATTTTCACCTTCGGTATGCTCATCATGTTCTTCAATTTCCTTTACTTCATTGGTCTTAACAAAAATGTATTTACTCTCACCCTCTGTTTCAATTGCTGAAATAGGCACGGCAAGGACACTTTCCTGCTTAATGTATATCTTTGCAGAAACAAACATATTAGGCAGCAGCTTTTCATTCTTGTTATTAATAGCCACTCTTACTTTAACAGTACGTTTTTCATCATCAAATACTTTATTTACATACGATACTGTACCCTCATAGACCTGGTATGGATCAACCGATACTTCCAATGAAACTTTTTGTCCGGCCGAAATGTAAGGCAGGTCCTTTTCGAATATATTCAGATCAACAAATACTGTCGAAGTGTTTACAATATGGAACATATCTGTTGTCGGTTCAATAAATTGACCGACAGTTGCTATCCGTGAAACGATATTACCTGAAATAGGAGCTGTAACAGGGTAATATCTCTGTAATTCTGTATGAACGGTTGTATCCTCATAGTTCTCGAGTCGTTTTTTTGAAACTTTGTAGTTCACAAGCTTTTGTTCCGCTGATTTCATTCCAACAACGGCATGTTCATACTCAGCTTTTAATTCTGAAAGCTGTTTTTTAGAACCTATATTGTCATTAGAAAGTTTTAACTGTCTTTCATACTCTATTTTTGCATGTTCATATTCGTGTTTTGCTTCCATGTATTCCACCTGGGCGTTTACCAGATCAAGGTTTTCAATGAGTGCTATTGTTTGCCCGGCTTTAACGAATGAACCTTCTTTAACATATATTTTCTTTATCCTTCCGGGGATTATACTGCCTACTTTGGACTCCTGGTCAGGATTTATCATCACTTCGCCGTTAACTTTAATATATCCTGAAATGTTCTGCAGTTCCAGCTTTTGGGTTTCAATACCCATGAATTTTATCTGTTCATCAGTCAAAGCTGTTTCATTACTGTGTTCATCTTCATGAACACTTTCTTCTTTGGGCTTTTCGGTGTGTTCTTTTTCATCAGAGCCTTTGTTATTGCAGCCTGCAAGAAATAATATTGCTGCCGTTAATATGAATATGTTATACCACTTTAATTTCTTTATCATTTTATATCTCCTGCTATGAGTTTTTCCAGTTTAAAAATTGAAGAGTAATAATTATATAATGCATTGTAATACTGCGTTTTAGTGTCATAAACTATCTGCAATGCCTGCAAATATTCAACATAATCTATTGCACCTTCTTCGTAGCTTATCTTAGCCTGTCTTAAGATCTCAGCGGCTTCCGGCATTGCTTCCGTATGGAAAAATGAGGTTTGCCTTAAACCGTTTTCGAATTCTTCAAACAATTGATTTACCTGATTTTCAATATTCTTTTTAATACCTGATTCTTCGCTTGATGCAATATCAAACTCGCGGTCAGCTTCTTTTATATTGCCTGATTGCTCCCACCAGAACCATAAAGGTACGCCCACACCAAATTCAACCCCCCAGAATCCTGCATCATTGCCGATTTTTTGGGTGTAGTATTTAAATGATAGATCAGGCAAAAGCTGAGATTTTGTTAATGATATTTTATTGCTGAATTTTTCTTTCTGATACTTATTAATTTTAAGCTCAGGATTATTTGACAGTGCAGCCAGTAATATCTCGTTCTTATTCAGCTGAACTTCCCTGAAAATAAGTTCATCAGCCGGTTCGAAACTGAAGTATGATACATTCATTAGTTTCTTCAATTCTGATTTGGATTTAATTATCTCCGACTCAATGTTCTTTATCCCGTTTTCGTATTTAATCTTGTTCACCTTTGCGCCCAATACCTCAAGGTTACTGGTTGAGCCGGCATCATATTTCCTTTCTGCTGTGAAGAGGAAATCATTATATATTTTCAGGTTTTCACGCGCAGCATCCAGAAGTTTAATGTTCAGCAATAGACTTAAATATGAGCCTTCGGCTTGATACTTAACTTCATATGCAAGTTTGTTCAGCTCCATCTTCGCAATATCCACTTCTGATTGCTGTACATCGCTCCGCAAAAAGTAGTTTGTGGGGAATTCCAATTCCTGTAAAATCCCTATCTTTCTGGATTCAAAATTATTCAGGCTGCCTTTAATTCCCTCATACTCAATGAATAACTGGGGCTTTGGGATATTAAATGAGCTTAATTTTACGGCCTTTTCTCTTTCAATCTTCAGCCTGGCTGTTTTGATTTCCTGGTTATTTTCAATTGCAATGTTTACAACTTCATCAATGTTTAGTTTCTGAGTTAACAGATTACTTGTGTTGAAAAAGGAAATAAAACACACCAATATTATAAATTTTTTATAGTGATACATATCTTTTATGTGGTTTTTTTAAAATCGTATTTAGGATTAACATGTTTATTAAATATTCCGTACAGTACAGGCAGTACTATTAAAGTCAGCAAAGTTGAAGAGATCAAACCGCCAATAACAACTGTTGCCAATGGTCTCTGTACTTCAGCGCCTGCGCCCTGTGAAATTGCCATTGGAATAAATCCGAATGATGCGACCATTGCAGTTGTAAGTATTGGTCTTAACCTTACCATTGTGCCTTTCAGGATCCTTTCGTGAACATTAGTTACGCCTTCTTCTTCCAGCTTGTTGAAATATGCTATCATTACTATGCCATTCAGCACAGCTACGCCAAATAGCGCAATAAAGCCAACACCGGCAGAAATACTGAACGGCATACCGCGGACTAACAGCGAAAAAATTCCGCCAACAATTGCAAATGGAATGCCTGAAAATACAAGCAAACCCTGCTTCATAGAATTAAAGGCTGCGAAAAGGAGCGCGAAAATGAAAAATAAAGATACCGGCACAGCAAGTAAAAGCCTGTTCCTTGCGCTTTCAAGATTTTTAAACTGTCCGCCATACTCCACTATATAACCCGGTGGCAGCTCAACATCACGGCTTATGCCGGCTTTCAGCTCATCTATGAATGTTTCTATATCTTTTCCTCTTACGTTACACTGCACGAGTATCCTTCTTTTGCCATCATCCCTCGAAATTTCGCTGTAGCCATCTTCAATTTCAATATCTGCCAGTTCGGAAAGCGGTAATTTCAGACCGGTTGATGATGATACCAGAACATTTTTGACTGCATTAATATTCTTTTTATATTCATCATCATACTTTATCACAATATCAAACTTTCTGTCACCCTCAAATATTACCCCTGCGGTTTTACCGCCCAGGGCTGTTTCAATAACTTCGTTTATATCCTCAACATTAATTCCGTACTTGGCAATTTTCTCCCTGTCAATTTTTATCTGAAGCTGGGGCAATCCTTCAATCTGCTGTACTGAAACATCTTCCGCGCCGCTTATTGAACTTAGCACTTTGCCAACTTCCTCACCTTTTTCAACCAGGGTGCTAAGATCATCACCGAAAATTTTAACGGCTACATCACCCCTTGCACCGGAGAGCAGTTCATTAAATCTCATTTCAATCGGCTGTGTAAACGAAAAACCAATGCCCGGGATAATTGAAAGCTCTTTCTGCATTTTTTCTATCAGCTCTTCCTTGGTCTCAGCGCTCGTCCATTCATCCGGATCTTTTAATATCACAAAAACGTCAGTCAGCTCAACTCCCATTGGGTCAGTTGAAATTTCAGCAGCACCGGTTTTTGATACTACAGTGATGATCTCTGGGAATTTATCCTTCAATATCTTTTCAACCTGCCCGGAAATTTTATTGGATTCAGTCAATGAAACACCCGGACTTCTGATAATATGAAAGGCAATATCACCTTCGCCAAGTTTTGGTATAAATTCACCACCAAGAGTTGTAAAAACATAGATACTTACCGCTAAAATTACGAGAGCTGTTCCAATTGCCAAAGCCTTGCTCTTTAAAGCAAATTCCAGAACAGGTGCGTACAGTTTTTTCAGAAAATTGATGATCTTATCAGCAATTGTTATCTTTTCTTTCAGATCTTTTTTCAATACCAGCGAGCACATCATAGGGACGTAAGTCAACGAGAGAATTAAAGCTCCAACCAGTGCAAACCCCACGGTAAATGCCATAGGCTTGAACATTTTTCCTTCAATGCCGCCAAGCGCGAAGATAGGCAGGTAAACTATAAGTATTATAAGTACACCGAAAATTGCTGATTTGATTATTCCGCTGGTTGAGCTGAAAACAGTCTCATTCATTTCGGTTTTGGTTAATCCCTTGTTGTTCGAGTGGATCTTCAAACCGATCGCAACAATTACTGACTCAACAATTATCACCGCGCCATCAATTATCAAACCAAAATCAATTGCGCCAAGTGACATCAAGTTACCCGATACCCCGAAAGCATTCATCATTATCAGGGCAAAGAGCATTGAAAGCGGAATTACGGAGGCAACAATCAGACCGGCTCTTAAATTACCCAGAAGCAAAAGCAATACAGCTATTACAATTATTCCGCCTTCGATAAGGTTTGTTTGTACTGTACCAATTGTTTTGTTTACAAGATTTTCCCTGTTGTAGTATTCATCAATGGTTATTCCTTTGGGTAAAGAAGGTTTTATCTGCTCTATCTTTTGATGAACGTTACTGGATACTTCCCGTGAATTAGCGCCTTTCAACATCATAACTATACCGGATACTACTTCACCTTTACCATCCTGGGTAACCGCGCCAACCCTTAAACCTTCGCCATACTCAACAACAGCAAGTTGTTTTAGATATATTGGTGTGCCGTGCTGCGTTTTTACAACAATATTCTGCAGATCCTCCAGGTTTTCAATAAGTCCAATTCCTCTTATAGAATACTGCTCAGCACCCTTTTCAATATAACCGCCGCCAACATTACCGTTATTTTTTGTTACAGCGTCATGTACTTCTCTTAATGTTATATCGTGGCTGGTTAATGCGTTTGGATCAATATGCACGTGGTATTGTTTTTCAAAACCCCCGAAGCTGTTAATTTCCGCTACGCCGCTTGTGCCAAGCAGCTGCCGTTTAACTATCCAGTCCTGAATTTCACGGAGCTCGGTATCGCTGAATGAAGTATCATTCGGATCTTCGGGTCTTACCACATACTGGTATATTTCACCAAGTCCCGTGCTTACCGGCGCCATTTCAGGTTTACCCAGTCCTTCGGGAATATTTTCCTGGGCTTCCTGCAGCTTCTGGAACACCAGGTTTCTTGCAAAATAAATATCCACCTTATCATCAAATACAATTGTTACAACAGATATACCAAATTTGGAAATTGACCGCATTTCCACAACATCCGGAATACTTTTCATAGAAATTTCGATCGGGTAAGAAATGAATCTTTCTATTTCAGAAGCTGAGAGTGTTGGACTTGAGGTGATTACCTGTATCTGGTTATTTGTTATATCAGGCACAGCGTCAATAGGCAATTGAATTGCTGAATAAATGCCCGCAAAGATAAGCATTACAACACAAAACCCTACAACAAGTTTTTGCTTTATAGAAAAAGCAATTAATTTATCTATCATATATATACATATACTAACTTAAAAATATATTAACGTGCAGCGCATTTATTGCGGGCACGGGGTAAAAAGTGTAACTTTCAGTTAGTTTATGCTTTAGGAGGCGGTGATGTTGGTTTATATGATAAGGGATAAATATTGGAATGTTCAATTACTTCAAGATCAATTGAAGTATTATTAATTACTGAAATATGATTAGTGGAAATTGAAACAAGTGTATTGCAGCAAAGGCAGTTGCAAAGCGGCGAACATAGATCGTGGTGGTCATCCGTATGTTGTTCTTCTACATGTACAATTCCTTCGGTTTGGCAAAAATCAACCGTATGTACATCATTACACGGTTTAAGCGCTAAAAAAAGCACATAGATAAGTAAAAATGCAGTTAAGAATTTATGTAGTTTCAAAAACATGAACAAATATAGAGTGTAACATGTAATTAATCAAGGGATATGTGTGAATTGTTCAAATCTAATCATTTTTTGGTCTTTTACGAAGATTATGGTTATATGTTATTACAGTATTTTATGATAATTGTCATTCTTTTTAATGATAAAGTGTGTTAAATTTGCATAGAGTGAATAAGAAGTTCAGAAATATTATCAGCATTTTTACTGCATTTGTAATGCTTGCCGGAGGCAATTTTGTTTTTGCGCTTGCGCATGGTGATTGTTTTATCAGTTCTCATGGTCATATTACCTGTGAAATGGAATGCTGCCAGGAAAATCCCTGCCTTGAAGAAGATGAAGATGGTATTGTGATGATAGCTGATGAATCTGATTCATGCTGTAAAACGCATATCGATCAGGCTATGGAGCAGGATGTTACTCTGCCATTAATATCAAACAGCACGGAACTTTCCAAAACAATTTTCCAAAGCGCTGAACTTGCGCAGAATAACCCTGACCCAAAAGGTTTTACTTCAATTATACACAAACACAAAACTACAAATATTCTCCTTATTACTTCAGTTCTCCGCATTTAATATTCCGCCTGTTTTAAATTTCAAGCAAAAACCAATGCCTGCATTTTTGCAGGGTATTCTATAAATAATTTTTTTAAAAAATATAATATGAAATTATACTTCATCCTATCCGCATTTGTATTTATTGCAGCTTTAACTAATCCGGAATATTCATATTCTGAATTCAGTGGTATATACGCAGATACCACACTAAAATGTCCCGTAACTGGTGATGAAATTTCCGGGGAACATGTTTCTTTCAGGTATATTGATAAAGAAATAAAATTCTGCAACGATGGCTGCGCTATGGCATATAAAAAAGATCCGGCCAAATACAGTGAACATGTAAAATGTATGCCGTGTAATGAAGATGATGCCAATCACAAAATAAATACAACACATAACGGAGTTAAGTATTATTTCTGCGGTAACGGATGCAAGGGTAAGTTTGATAAGGACCCCGAAGCATACATTCAGCAATATTCGAAATAAATAAAAGTTTAAAATGAAGATCATAAAAGAATATTTAATAATTTTCATCTTTCTTTTCTCAGGGAGTATTTTTTCACAAAGCATTACCGGCTATATTTTTGGTGATGATGAAGGCAAAAAGCAGCCGCTTGATGCCGCCGTTGTTAAATGGATAAATACTACCAAAGGAACAATTACAGATGAAAAAGGTAAATTTGAGCTTGCCTTAACCAACATTACAGATAAAAGGCTTGTGGTTTCATATGCGGGTTATAAAACAGATACAATTGATGCCGCCGATAAGCAGTCAGTTGAAGTTGTAATGATACCCAATATGACAACAAGTATAATAAATGTTGAAGATGATAAAAAATCAACTCACTTTGGCAATTACACCGCAAAAACGGAAGTTATCACTTCACAGGAGCTTGTTAAAGAAGCCTGCTGCGATCTGGCGGGATGTTTCGGAAGGAATTCTTCCGTGGAAGTAGCCGTGACCGATATTATCACCGATGCAAAAGAGCTTAAAATATTGGGACTAGAAGGCGCATATACGCAATTGCTTGTTGATAATATGCCGCTGATGTCAGGGCTGAACGTTAAATACGGAATTTCAAGCATTGCGGGAACACAAATTGATAAGATAACAATATCAAAGGGTTCAAATTCCGTTATACAGGGATATGAATCCATAAGCGGTATTATGAATGTGATACTGAAGGATTACAATAATTCCGATAGGCTTATGGTCAACGGATTTATGAACAGTATGCTTGAAAAGCAGTTCAACCTGAACTTCGGAAACAAAGTTTCTAAGAACTGGAGCAACATGTTAACGCTGCAAACTGTGCAGAAATCAAATGTGATGGATGATAACGCCGATAGTTTCCTTGATAACCCGTTAATTACACGATATGTGCTGTATAATAAGTGGAACTTAAGCGATAAGGAAAATCAAACTGAATTCAACATTGCAGGCAGGTACTGGAATGAAAAACGTGATGGCGGTCAGACTAATGACCCTTCACATACAAGCACACATAACACGGGTCATCAATTGTATGAACAGAACGTGAAGATAAATTCTGTTGAAGGTTACTCACGCATGAGCAAGCAGTTCAATGAATCCAGCGGAGTGAAAATGTACCTTACTTCAAGCTATTATGACCAGATCTCAATGTACGGTAATACCGGATACGATGCAAAACAAACCAGCTTTTCTGCTATGGGATTTTATGAATTTGAAATTCTGCCCAGAAGTTACCTTAAAACAGGTTTAAGCTACAAGTACCAGAAAATTGATGAGCTCATAAAATTCAACGATACTACTTCAAAAACGTACGCAGGAAATTATATAAAGACAGAAGCTATTCCCGGTGTGTTTGCTGAAAATTCAATCAGCTTCCTGGAAGATAAAGCATCACTTATGACAGGCATCAGGTTTGATAATCATAACGAACACGGACTTGTTGTAACACCAAGGGCTTTATTCCGCTACCAGCCGGTTAAGACAATTGTATTCAGGGCGTCAATTGGTACGGGATTCAGAACGCTGAATCTTTTCAGTGAATACTCAAATCTGCTTGCAAGCTCAAGGAATGTAGTTGTATCAGGAACACTTAGCCCTGAGAAGACTCTCAACTACGGCGCAGACGTTCTTTTCTATTTCGGCGGGGCTGATTATTCAGGCAGCGTGAATGTTGATTTCTACAGAACTGAGTTCAGCAATAAAATTATCCCCGATTATGATTCCAATCCGCGCGAAGTTATTTTTGCAAATCTTAACGGAAAAGCTTTCAGTAACGTTATGCAGACTGAGCTCAGCTTAACGCTGCTTCGCAATGTTGATCTTAAGCTTGCGTATAAATTCATAGATTTGAAATATGATAACAACGGCGTAAGGTATGGGCAGCCATTTGTTTCAAAACACAGGTTTCTTTCGACCATTTCATACATTACTCCAAATAAGGAGTGGTCTTTCAGCGCGGGCTTGAACTGGTTTGGCAAACAGCGTTTGCCATCAACGGCTTCAAATCCTGTGCAGTATCAAAGACCAACTGAATCAACTCCTTATACACTTGTAAATACACAGGTGAATAAGAATTTAAAATTCTTTGAAATTTACGCGGGAGTTGAAAATCTATTGAACTTCAAGCAGGATAACCCGATCATCGCTGCTGATGATCCTTTCGGTCAGTATTTTGATACCTCATTCATTTGGGGTCCAACCAAAGGCAGGGAGATATATGCAGGCTTCAGGTTTATTTTAGGGAAGTAGAGGCTATAGAGGATTTTATCATTTGTTGTGGCGTCAGGTTTTACGACCTGACGCTTTTATTTTAAGGTTCATAAGACTTCAAAAGTCTTTAAGACTTTTGAAGTCATTATTATATTTACTGCATTTAAATTCAAAAAAGATACCTTTATATTAGCCCATTATGTACAGAATAAAGCTCAATGAATTCGAGGGTCCGTTAGACCTCCTGCTGTTCTTCATCCAGCGGGATGAGCTTGATATACATAATATTCCCATATCAAAAATTACCAATGAATTCTGCGAATACGTAAATTATATCCAGGTGCTTGATCTTGAACTTGCCAGCGAATTCATTCTTATGGCGGCAACTCTTATCCAGATAAAAGCTAAGATGATGCTCTATAAGCCTGATGAGATCACCGAAGAAGAAGAAGATCCAAGATATGAATTGGTAAAAAGGCTGCTGGAATACAAACGTTTCAAAGATGCTTCGCAGGAATTTGCGAACCTTGAAGAAGAACACCGCAAGGTGTTTTACCGCAGCGATTTCGACGCGGATTACAGGATTGACGAAGAAGCAGAAGAGGATGTAACTATACAGAATCTAACCCTTTACAACCTGATCAAGGCATATAAATATGCCATGGAGCATCAGCCTAAGGAAGTTGTTCATAACATCACCAGAATGAATGTTTCAATTGATGAACAGATTGAGCTTGTAAATACTCTTTGTACACAGAATGAATATGTATCTTTCCTAAGCATGATAATTGGTATGGAGAAGATAAGGGTAGTTGTAACATTTATAGCAATACTTGAAATGGCTAAAAATGGCATAATTGGCTTAAAAATCAATGAATCATTAACCGATTTTGTGGTCTTTAAAATTGCCGAAATGCCCGAAGAGGGTATAATAGAAACTTCAAGTTTTAATTAAATTTTTGCGTTTTGCTCTTTATTTACCAATAAAGCTTTATTATATTCGTAATCTACTAAATTAATTCATGTTTTACG